>NZ_JBFUKO010000029.1:0-22935 GCF_056400805.1 Aminobacter sp. P4_H6_2 | reverse complement strand
GCTGTGAAGCCAAGATCGAGACTTTCAACGGAGGCGCCTCATGGCGCCTCCGTTTTCGTTTGCGTCAGGCGTCAACCGTATCCGGCACATACAGCGCCAGGAACTCGGGGCTCGGCGGGATTGGCGTGATGACGTCGATCAGCACGCCGTTGGGATCCCTGGTGATGAAGTGGCGCTGCCCGAAGTCTTCATCGCGAAGCGAGCGCAGGATCGGCAGCCCTTCGGCAACGAGCCGTTCATGCACGGCATCGACATCCTTGACCTCGAAATTGATCAGCAGGCCGGCGACCCGCCCACGCCCCTCCTCGGGGATCGTCTCGTGGTCGCCCTGGACGATGGCGAGATCGACGCGCCTGTCTTCCGTCGACCGCAGGTGGACATACCAGCCGGCGTCAAACTCCGACGCGAAGCGGAAATGCTTGATGTAGAAAGCGGCGGTGCCGGCGACATCGCCGGTCATAAGCACGGGATAGTAGCTGGTCGTTTTCATGGCTTTCCTTCTCTCCTCAATCAACATACAGTCTGCATGTAAATGTGAATTAACATACAGGCTGCATGCATGCAAGTGAAAACAGAGCGCCGCTCCAACCGCGACCGCACCGAGGCGACGCGCGGCGACCTGATCGCTGCCGCGCGCAGGCTGTTCACCGAAAAATCCTATGCCGAGACGGGCACACCGGAGATCGTGGCGGCGGCCGGCGTCACGCGCGGCGCGCTCTATCACCACTTCAGCGACAAGCAGGCGCTGTTCGCCGCAGTTGCCGAACAGGAGGCGAGCGCCGTCGCCGAAGAGGTCGAACGCGCGGCGCCCACGGCCCTTGGCGCGCGCGAAGCACTTCTGGCGGGCACCGAAGCCTATCTCCGGGCGATGCAGGTGCCGGGACGCACAAGGCTGTTGCTGCTCGACGGCCCGGCGGTGCTCGGCCGCACCGGCATGGACGCCATCGACGACCGCCACGGCAACCGCACTTTGCGCGAAGGGCTGGCAGCGACAATGCGGGCAGGCGCGATGCGCAAGCTGCCGCTCGATGCGCTCACCGGATTGCTCGCCGCCACATTCGACCGTGCCGCACTGGCGATCGACGCGGGCGCTTCGTTCGACGACCAACTCGCGGTGATCGCCGCTGTCATCGACGGGCTGATGAAGGCGTCGCCGAAGCAGGCGTAGGCGACGTGTCTTCGCACAAACCTCTTTGATCCAGTTCCTTGCCGATGGCGGGCCAGGGCGGGAAGCCTATGCGGCCATTGGCATGAGCGCCCAGCAAGCCGGCCCAGTGCGAAACCACGATTCAGCAAGGCAAATGGGCGCAGATTTCATGTTCTTCGCGCTCGGTTCTCCTCTTCAAACAGCATTTGCTCAAATACATAAACTTACTTGAGTTATTTTATTTGGCTGGCCATAGTCTGCTTGGCTGGCCCCTGAGGCTGGCGGAGGCGCCCAAGGGAGGGGAGTTGCCACCCAAGGCGCCGCCTGATCACGAGAGGAGATCTTCATGACGACGATGACCCGGCGATTGTTCATCGCATCGCTGCCACCCGCCTTGCTTGCCATGCGTACGGCAGCGCACGCCGCGCCCGCTTCCGACCTCGAGCTTATTGCTCGGCAGAAGCTTGAGCCGGCAATCGTAACGCTTCATCGCCGTCTCGAACGCCTGACCTCGACGCTGACCTTCATGACCACCGGCGCACATCCCGATGACGAGCCGAGCGGGCTGCTGGCAGCACTCCGCCATGTCTATGGCATCCGCCCGGTGCTTTATTGCATCACCCGCGGCGAGGGCGGCCAGAACAGCATTGGCGCCGAGCGTGGCTCGGTCCTTGGCGTGTTACGCACCCGCGAGATGCAGGAAGCTTCGCGTTCGCTCGACGCCTCGCTCGCCTTCGGCGGACGCGGCCATTCCGACTCGGTGCACGATTTCGGCTTCTCCAAGGATCCGAACGACACCATTGACCGCTGGGGCCGGGACCGCGTGGTCGAGCGCATGACCTGGGCATTCCGCCAGTACAAGCCCGACATCGTCATGAATTGCTTCCTCGACGTGCCAGGGCAGCACGGCCAGCACCGGGCAGCCGTCGTCGCGACCTTCATCACAGCGGACATCTCCGGCGACGCCAAGGAGTATCCCGAGCAGATCGCCGCCGGCCTCGACCCCTGGGACGTGCCAAAGATCTATTCGCCCGCTTATGGCGGCGGGGGCGGGGTGTACGACGACGAAACGCCGCCGCCGCCCACCACGCTGACGGTGAAGGCACCTGAACGCGACAAGATCTCGGGTGCCACCTTCCCGCAGATGGGCGAGTGGTCGCGGTCGTGCCATCTGACCCAGGGCATGGGCAAGTGGCGCGCTGAACCCCAGACCGAATGGCAGCTGCATCTAGCGCGCGTCGCCCAAGGCGAGCGGGCGACAAGCGAGGTCGACATCCGCGATGGCCTGATTGCCACTGTCGGCGACATGGCGGCTATGGACGGCATGCCAGGCTCCGTTGCGGATGCGCTGCGCAACGCGCAGGGGCTGATCGACGAGGCTATCGCCGATTATGGCGACCCGGTCGTGGTGGTGAACAAGGCTGTCGAAATCGGCAAAGCCATCGACGAAGCCCACAAGCAATTGCCTCAAGAGTTCCGCGCCCTTGTCGCGCACCGCCTCGAGCGCAAGGCGCGCGAGGTCGATCTGGTCCTGGCAACCGCGTCGGGCATGCATGTCCGTGCCTTCACCGAAGGTGGGGACCTCAAGCCGGGCGATACCATCACCATCAAGACGCTGGTCGAGGCACCTGAAAGCGTGGTGGTGGAATCAGCCGAGATCATCGCGCGCAAGGGGCTGACTGCCAGCAACGACCAGCTTTCGGTGGCAAGCGATGCTGAGCTCACCAACCCGCTGACCGAGCAGTTCGACCCGCTCGGCGGCAATGGTGACGCCTTCGTGCGGCTGACTGTGAAGATCGGTGACCGGTCGGCGGTGCTCGACGTCGATCTGGAGGATGCGCTCAGGGTTCTTCCCTCGGCCTCGCTGGAGCTGAAGCCCGACGCGGTGGTGTTCAACACGGCCGCCGATCTGGCGCCTGTCGCCATGACCGCGACCGTCACTAACGCCAAGGTCGGCGACCTCAAGATCGACCTGCCCGAGGGCTGGGCGCTGAACCCGTCAGGCGAAGCGTCGGACAATTCGGGCACCTTCGACCTGCAGCCACCTGCAAAGCCCGTCGAAACGCGCTTTGCCATCGAGCCCAAGCTGCTCGGCACGGACGCGTATGCGATCAACACCTTCACCTATCCGCATATCGGCCGCTCCGTCGTGCCGACCAGGGTCTCGGTTCCGGTGCAGACCGTAGGTGCTGAGCTGACCGGGTTGAAGGTCGGCTACATCAGCGGCGGCAACGACAAGGTCGGGCTGTGGATGAAGCGGCTTGGCATCGATGTCGTGGAGCTTAGCCCCGCCGACGTCGAACAGGGCACCTACCGCGATCTCAAGACCATCGTTGTCGGCATTTTTGCCTTCGGCAAGCGCAAGGATCTTGCCCGGGCCGTGCCCGAACTGCACAAATGGGTCAAGGATGGCGGCCATCTGGTGACGCTCTACCATCGCCCGAGCGATGGCTGGGATGCCGAGAAGGTGCCGCCGCTGTTCCTCAAGATCGGCTCGCCCTCGATCCGCTACCGCGTCACCGACGCCAATGCAGAGGTCGATATCCTCGAACCGAAACACCCGTTGTTGAACAAGCCCAACAAGATCGGGCCGGAAGACTGGGCGAACTGGGACAAGGAACGCGGGCTCTATTTCGCATCCGAATGGGACAAGGCCTACAAGCCGCTTCTGGCGATGAGCGACAAGGGCGAAGACAAGCTCAACGGTTCGCTGCTGTCGGCCGAGATCGGCAAGGGCCGCCACACCCATACAAGCCTGGTGCTGCACCATCAGCTCGACAAGCTGGTGCCCGGCGCCTTCCGCCTGCTCGCCAATCTGGTGCAGCCGGCATAAACGATGATCAAAGGCCCCGGCGCTCTGCCGGGGCCTTCCCACCACCAAGTCTGGGCGCCTGTGACATCGCTAGCCCTTGCGCGCCAAGGCACCGGATGCTTTAGGAGCGAACTCTTTTACGGGCGCAACTGATGACGTAGTGACCCGACAAATCCTCTGGGTCCTACAAAACATGATTCGTCTCGAAAACATCGGCAAGCAGAACGGTAAGCAGATCGTGTTTATCGAGGCCTCCGCAGCGCTCCAGAGGGGCGAGAAGGTCGGCCTCGTCGGCCCAAACGGTGCCGGCAAGACCACGCTCTTCCGCATGATCACTGGCCAGGAGCAGCCCGACGAGGGTCAGGTCTCGGTCGATCGCGGCGTCACCATTGGCTATTTCAGCCAGGATGTCGGTGACATGGCTGGCCGCAGCCCTGTGGCGGAAGTCATGGACGGCGCTGGCCCGATCGGTTCGATGATCGCCGAGATGCGCGAATTGGAAGCCGCGATGGTCGACCCCGATCGCGCCGACGAGATGGACCAGGTCATCGAGCGTTATGGCGAGGTGCAAGGGCGCTTCGAGGAACTCGACGGCTACTCGCTCGACGGCCGGGCGCGCGAAGTGCTCGATGGCCTTGGCTTCTCGCAGGAGATGATGGACGGCGATGTCGGCGCTCTGTCCGGCGGCTGGAAGATGCGCGTCGCGCTCGCCAAGATCCTGCTCATGCGCCCCGACGCTCTTTTGCTCGACGAGCCGAGCAACCACCTTGATCTCGAAAGCCTGATCTGGCTCGAAGCCTTCCTCAAGGGTTATGACGGCGCGCTTTTGATGACCTCGCACGATCGCGAGTTCATGAACCGTATCGTCAACAAGGTCGTGGAAATCGACGGTGGTTCGCTGACCGCCTATTCTGGCGACTACGAGTTCTACCAGCAGCAGCGCCTGCTGGCCGACAAGCAGCAGCAGGCGCAGTTCGAGCGCCAGCAGGCCATGCTGTCCAAGGAAATCGCCTTCATCGAACGTTTCAAGGCGCGCGCTTCGCACGCAGCCCAGGTGCAGAGCCGGGTCAAGAAGCTCGACAAGATCGACAAGGTCGAGCCGCCCAAGCGCCGCCAGACGGTGTCATTCGAGTTCCAGCCGGCACCGCGTTCGGGCGAGGACGTGGTCACGCTCAAGAACGTGCACAAAAGCTATGGCAGCAAGACCATCTATGAAGGCCTTGATTTCCAGGTCCGCCGCAAGGAGCGCTGGTGCATCATGGGCATCAACGGCGCGGGCAAGTCGACGCTGCTGAAACTGGTGGCCGGCGCTTCCAAGCCCGACGACGGCACGGTCGCGCGTGGTCCGAGCGTCAAGATGGGCTATTTCGCCCAGCATGCCATGGACCTGCTCGATGGCGACCGCACAGTGTTCCAGCAGCTTGAAGACACGTTCCCGCAGGCGGGCCAGGCGCCGCTGCGCGCGCTCGCCGGCTGCTTCGGCTTTTCCGGCGATGATGTCGAAAAGAAATGCCGGGTGCTGTCGGGAGGCGAAAAGGCGCGGCTCGTGATGGCGATCATGCTGTTTGATCCGCCGAACCTTCTGGTGCTCGACGAGCCAACCAACCATTTGGACATCACCACCAAGGAGATGCTCATCACGGCGCTGTCGCAGTATGAGGGCACGATGCTGTTTGTTTCGCACGACCGCCACTTCCTGGCGGCTCTTTCCAATCGCGTGCTGGAACTGACGCCCGACGGCATCCACACCTATGGCGGCGGCTATACGGAATATGTCGAGCGCACCGGCCAGGAAGCCCCCGGTCTCCGCAGCTAAGCTCGAACGCCGAGACACCCGATTGTCCGAATTGGCGCCAATGCTGCGCCTGCAGCCGAGGCTCGGCTGTTTTCTGGCATGCGTTTCGAAATTGAACTAGTATTTGCGAGGTGCGATGCCGCCGCGTCGCGGACGATGAACGTCCGGCAACGACAGGCACGGCCAAGGATGACGAATGCACGGCGCCAATCAAGGTGCGGCTTCACTTGCCAGGCCCAGCGGCGTCGCCATTGGTCGCCGGAATCTCGCCGGCGACTGGCGGCCGGCGCGCCTTCGCCTGATGTTTGCACCTGCTGCAGACCGACGCCAACGCCGGGCCAGCGCCATGTCCTCGATCCCTGTAACGACATTCGTGCTGCACTGATGCCAACGGAGGATGGCAATGCGAAAGCTCCAGGCCCAAGGCGTACATCACATCACCCTTGTCGGCGCTGACCGGAACACCTCGATCGATTTCTGGGAAGGCCTGCTGGGCATGCCTTTCATCTTCGAGCAGCCCAATCTCGACAAGGCGAGCGAAAGCCACCTCTATTTCGATCCCGGCGACGGCCGCCTCATCACCATCTTCACCGACGAGAACCGCAAACCCGATCCGAAGCGGACGCCGACCGACATTGGCTGCGTGCATCACATCGCCTTCGCGGTCTCGCGGGTGACATTCCTGCAAGCCGTCGCGCGCTTCGACGAGCGCGCCATCAAGCACAGCGGCGTCAAGGATCGCGGCTTCATGGATTCGATCTATTTCGAAGACCCGCTCGGTCTTCTGATCGAGCTCGCCTCCTACCGGTTCGACCCTCCGGCGGGCCACACCCATGCCGACGTGCTGATGGAGGCCCACAAGGTCAGGGTCGCCCGCGGCGATTACAACATCGCCGAAATCCATCTGGCGGACGCCATCGAGGCGCTCACCGAGCGCAGCCGGTTGACCTTGTCGGCCGGGCGGGAGCCCAAGGATCCTTATCGCAACAACTGAAGCCGGGAGAAGCTGATATGGCCGACATCAAGCTCAACGTCATCAAGCCAAGCGTCAACAACATGAGCGCGCGGGTGTTCCTGCGCGCCTCGGGTCTCGGCTTCACCGAAAAGGACGTCTTCGGCCAGACCCGGACGCCCGAATATCTCGCGGCATGCCCGGCCCATCTCACGCCGATGATCGAAACCTCCGAATTGCCCAACGGCGTGTTGTGGGAGAGCTGCGCCATCATGCAATATCTCTCTAACAAGCATGGGCTGGAAAACCTTTATCCCAGGGATCCCGAGCGGCGTGCGATGATCGACAGCGCCATGTTCTACCTCATCGGCACCTTCTATCCCTATCTGGCGCGCGCCACCTACCCGGCACTCAACTTTCCGCAATATCCTGGTGAAGTCGGCCATAGCGACGCCGATGCCCCGACCAAGGAAAAGGCGCGCCAGGCGGCTGTCGAAGCCCTCGCCGAGCCGCTCGACGTGTTCCGCTCCTTCTATATCAGGGACCAGCCCTTCATCGGCGGCGACAGGCCGTCCATCGCCGACATCAGGCTTGCCGCGACCTTGGAATTCCTCGCCGTCATCGACTATCCGTTGCCAAGCTGGGCAAAGGCCTATGTCGCGGCAATGGAGAAATCTCTGGGCGACGCTTACACCGAACCCGCCAACGACGTGCGCGGCTACATCGGCTACGTCAGGTCGCAGAGCGCTTGATCGGCATGATGGAATGGCAGTGTGACGACTAATCCGGAAACAATCCGCCTTAGCCGAACATGCGCTCGCCCTGCTCATCGACGAGCTGGCGGCCCTTGGTCAGCGACACTTCGACGGCGTCGTCGAGTGCCGCGAAACGGTCGGCGCGGATGAATTTGTGTTCCTTGACGACACCGCCGACATCCTTGGAAACCACGCCGCAGGTCTGGAACTGGCCGCCTTCCTTGTAGGGCATCGCCTTGATGGCAAAGCCMTTGTATTCGATCTCCTTGGCAACCGTAGGCGCTGCCGTCTCAGCAGTACCGCCGCCACCGCCAAAAAGCCTCTTCAGAAACGACATCTGGTTCTTCCCGTTGTTTTTCCGAAGCTTAGACGCTTGCCTTGTTGCAGTCGAGGCGTTTTGAATTCGACGCAGCCTGAGTGCACGCGAGATGCGTGCACCTGACTTCTTCGCAACTCGCTTTATCCGAGCGAGGCGATGATTTCGCGGTAGGCGAGTTCCGGGAAGGCCTTCAGCGTGCGCGTGCGTACATTGCCGCCTTGGCCGAGGATCAGCGCAAAGCGCGCCGCAACGGCGTCATCAGGCGCTTCGGCTACCGCCACCATGTCGAATTCGCCCATGGTCAGGTAGAACTGCTTGAACGAGCCGCCCATGTCGCCGAGTAGCTTCTTGGCCGCATCGAGCCGCTTGGGCGACGACCGCACCTCGCGCACGCCCTGGTCGGTCCATTTCATCAGCATGATGTATGTCGTCACGGCACACCTCCCTCCGGCGCCACGGAGCACGGCTCATTCGCCGGGGGCGGGCATCCGGGTCATCGCCCTCAAATGCATCCACCAAGGGAGTATCCTCTCCTGCCGGCCTTCCGGCAAGGATGAGCGATCACTGATGTATTTGGGAAAGCTAGCGCTCGGTCAGCGCAAGCTTGGCGCCGAGCATGACGAAGGCCGCGGCAAAGCTGCGGCGCATCCAGGTCATGACACGCGGGCTGCCCGTCACCTTGTCGCGCACGGCTGCGGCGCACAGGCCATAGATGGCGAAGATGATGAAGGTCGCCAGCATGAATACGCCGGAGAGTTCGAGCATGCGGGTCAGCACATGCGGTTCGTTGGGCGCGATGAACTGCGGCAGGAAGGCAACGAAGAAGATCGACAGCTTGGGGTTGAGCACGTTGATCAGCACGCCGTCGACAAGCACCTGGCGTGCGGTGCGCGGATCGGCCTTGTCGTCGACCTTGAGCGCGCCGTGTTCGCGCAGGCTCTGCCAGGCCATGTAGAGCAGATAGGCGACGCCGGCATATTTGACGATCTCAAAGGCCAAGGCGCTGGTGTGCAGCAGTGCAGCAAGGCCGGTCAGTGCCGCGATCAGGTGGGGAACGATGCCAAGCGTGCAGGCGAAGGCGGCAAGCACGCTCGCCCGTCCTCCACGCGATAGTCCTGCGGCGAGCGTATAGACGACGCCGGTTCCCGGCGAAGCAACGATGACAAGCGTGGTCAGCAGGAATTCGATCGACACGGGCGTCCTCCCTCAAGAAGAGGCGACCATAATGCACGACAAGCTTCGGTGGAAGCCACCCGAAAACCTTGAGGATACGGGGGGAGATCGCGGCTCGAAAACCGGTTCCGATTTTTCGAGCCGCGGCTGATCTCAGATGCTCGGGCCGTCTTCGCTCACAGACTTCTTGTCGTTCTTGGTCAGGCCTGTGAGGCGGTCGATGTAAGCGAGCAGCAGCGCCGAAAGCACGAAGGTCAGGTGGATCAGGGTCAACCACATCAGCTGGTTGGAGGTATATTGCTGGTGGTTGAGGAAGACCTGCAGCAGGTGGATAGACGAGATCGCAACGATGGTCGAAGCGACCTTGATCTTGAGCGAGCTGATGTCGATGGTGCCGAGCCAGTGGACCTCGCCATCATGGTTGTCGAAGCGGCTGACGAAATTTTCGTAGCCGGAGATGATGACCATCACGACCAGCGAGGCGACAAGGGCGGCGTCGATCAACCCCAGCACCTTGAGGATGGTGTCGGTGTCGTCGAGCACCATCACCTTCATGACGAACTCATAGAGCTTCTTGACGAAGGACAGCGCGTAGATGCCGAGCGCCACGGCGAGGCCGAGGTAAAACACCACGAGCAACCAGCGCGAGGCAAGGATGATGGATTCAACAGCGTGTTCGAGGCGCTTCATGGGACGTCCGAAATTTTTGCGATTGGGAATTGAGGCTATAGCCGCACGAATGCAACAGGTTTTTGGATAAAACAAGGCCCGGCCGCTGGAGGGGGGATTCGGCCGGGCCTGTATCTCCTCAAATGCCGGAGATGGGACGGGGCAGGGAACCACGTCACCGACAAAGTGGCATCAAAATCCAGCGATTCAATGGCCAAAGCGGGGTGATCGCGTGATTGTTACCGGCGATCCCGAGCCCAGTTGGGGCGCGTTTGCGCCTGAAGGACGATGGAAAAACCCGACCCGCTGATGGCGCGGGCCGGGTCTGTTTCATCGCTTCCAGTCGCTATTTGGCGCTGGCGATCGGCGCCACCAAAGGGGTGATGCGACGGATGGCGACGCGGCGGTTTTCGCGTTCGCGCTTGTCGGTCTTCACCTTGAGGTAGCGTTCGCCATAGCCTTGCGTCGACAGGTTCTCCGGCGGAATGCCGAAGACATTGGTCAACGCATCGGCAACCGACTCGGCGCGACGGTCAGACAGCGCCAGATTGGCAACGTCGGAGCCGACGGCATCGGTGTGACCCTCGATGAGGAAGGTCTCGGCCGGGTTCTTGTTGAGGAGCTTTTCCATGGCATTGGCGACACCTTCGAGCTTGGCGACCTCGGCTTCGCTGATCGAGGCCGAGCCGAACTCGAAGTTGAGCGTGTCGAGGTCGACACGACGCGCGATGTCGCGGACGCGGGCCGAACGCTTGACCTCGTCGATCGAGTAGAGGCGCTTGACGCGCTCGACCGGCGGACGCTCGAGGAAGTCGTAATAGGCGTTGGGGTCTTCGACATACTGTGCGTCGAGAATGTACTCGTTGCGCGGGATATGCAGCTGCATCGGCGGCAGGTCGAGGCCCGGATCACGCCACTCGTCCATCTGTTCGTAATACTGGTCGTCGACATAGCTCAGCACATATTCGCGCCCGTCCGGCGTGATGCGCGAACGCTGGACGATGTCGCCATAGCGGTTGCGAATGGTGATGATCTGGTTGCCATTGTCACGGAGGATCACCTCGCGGGTGCGACCGCGCGGCAGATCCTCGTAGTAGACGTCCTGGGCGTCGCGCGTCATACGCGGCCTGTCGTTGCTCTCGACGATGAACTGGTTGTTGATCTGGATGATGACGCGGTCGCCGATCTCGCGCACCACCTCGGTGCCTTCAGGACGCGGCCTGCGGCGCAGGTCGACCTCGGGCATGCGCTCGATGCGTGTGCCTCGTTCGGCGGTCACCGGCTGGACGGTCACGGGCTGGGCCTGCACGGTTGCCGCCTTGTCGTCGACCGGCGGAGGCCCCGGATCGACCGGTAGCGGCTGCGGCTGAGCGGTTTGCCCCCCAGCCTGGCCGGGTGCTGGCGGCTGCGCAGGCTGGCCAGCCTGCTCACCTTCCGTCGGTTTGTGGGGCTTGGCCGCTTCGGCAGGAGGCGGGGTTTCCTTCTGGCTGTCGAGCAGCGGCGCCTCGTTCGGGTTGACCGGAGCCTCGCCCTGGGCGGGTTTTTCACCTTGTGCCGGTTGCTCGCCAGTCGCCGGCTTTTCGCCGGTCGCGGGTTGCTCACCCGTGGCTGGTTGCTGCGCAGGTTGCTCGCCAGTCGCCGGCTGCTGTGCCGGTTGTTCGCCAGCAGCGGGTTGCTCTGTCCCCGGCTTGTGCTCGGCGGGCTTTTCGCCGGCAGGCGCGGTGGTTTCAGGAGCAGGGGCCGGCGTCGGCACCTGTTCCGGAGTGGGCTGAGCTGGCTTTTCCGCCGGCTGTTCGGCAGGCTGTTCGGCCTGCGGCTTCGGCTCGGGTTGAGCTTGCGGCTGCGGAGCGACTTCGGGCGTAGGCGCTGGCTGCGTCTCCTCTGCGGCAGGCGCCTTTTCCTTGGGCTTGCGCTTGGGCGCTGGCTGTTCTGCCTGCGGTTCCGGCTGCGGTGCAACCTCTGGGGTAGGGGCGGGTTGCTCTTGGGGCTGCGCGGCGGGGGCAGGCTGTTCCTGCGGCTGCTCGGCGACCGGCTCGCGCTTCTTGCGCTTGGGTGCTGGCTCTTCCGCCTGGGGCTGCGGTGCCGGCTCGGCCTGGGGGGCCTCTTGCTGAGGTGCCACTTCTTCCACTGGCTTCTGCTTGCGGCGCGGTTCCGGTGCTGGCTCTTCGGCCTGCGGCTGCTCGGCTCGCGGTTGCGGGGCTGGCTCAGGCTGCGGCGCGGGAGCAGGCTCTGGGTGAGGCTGAGGCTCCGGCTGAGGTTGCGGCTCTGGCTGAGGTTGAGGTTCTGGCTGGGGTGCCGGTTCTGCTTGCGGTTCGGGCGCGGGCGCCTGTTCCTGCTGGGCGCCGCCCTGGCGCGCGGTGCAAGCTTCCGCCGATTCGCCTTCCTGGCACTCGGCCTGCACGCGGATCAGCGGCAGTGCCGGTCCTGCACCATGTGCCGCGCCATGCGGCAGCGGCATGGCGCTCAACGGCGCGGATGCCATGAACAGGCCGATTGCCGTGCCTGCGAGAATCCGTGGTTGGCGTTTCATCGTTGGAAATTCTCCATAAAATAAAGTCCCGTCCCCGACCAAACATGTGGAACCTGAGAATGGTTCCGCAGCCCGGCAGTCGCATCGCTTCGGGGCATTTGCCCGACTGCAACAAGGCAATATCGTGGTTTCACTGAACTGGCGATGAATGCGAAGCTCGCATTGGCTTGACGCGGACGGCGATGCGCGCCACATGCCACAGCATGGACGAGCCCTTCTGGAAAACGACGCCGCTGGAGGCGATGAGCCCCGCGCAGTGGGAATCACTATGCGATGGCTGCGGTAAATGCTGCCTGTCCAAGCTCGAAGACGAAGACACCGGCGAAATCTACTGGACCAGCGTCGGCTGCCGCCTGTTCGACGGTGCGACCTGCCGCTGCTCGGACTACGCCAATCGCCTCGCGCGCGTGCCCGATTGCGTTGGGCTTACGCCGCAAAATGTCCGCACCATCACCTGGCTGCCCAGCACCTGCGCCTACCGGCTCGTCGGCGAGGGGCGCGACCTCTATTGGTGGCATCATCTCGTCTCCGACAGTCCCGACACCGTGCATGACGCCGGCATCTCGGTACGCGGCCGGCTGACGGCTTCGGAGGACGAGCTGGCCGAGCCGGAAGACTATTTCGACCACATGCTCGAAGAAGAGCCGTAAGCGCAGATCCCATCCGATCGCCATATAGCCGTCGCCTTCTGTCGGCTATCTCGCGACCGCACAGCGACTCACGCCGTGTAACGCTCTGTAAGAAATATCCAGCAAAATCAAATATTTGCCAGATGAACCGAATATGAATGCACGGTTCGAAATCGGTTCAGCTTGGGTGGTGCACTCTACGGTCATCGCTCAGGCAAAGACGGCTTGACGCCACGGAGTTCAAGGAGAAGACCATGTTCGACAAGATCAAGACTGCCGCCCTTTCAGCCCTTATCGGCTTCAGCACGCTGGCGGCAATTCCCGCTTCGGCCCAGGCAGATGGCCTTTACCTCAACCTTGGCCAGGGCCAGCCGCGTGTCGGCGTCTATGTCCAGGATGGCAACCGTGACAATGGCCGGTGGGACAACCGCAACAACGGCCGCTGGGATGACCGCAATGATGGCCGCTGGGGCGGACGCCCTGATGATGGCCGCTGGAACCGCAACTGCACGCCCGACCGCGCGCTCGACAAGGCCGATCGCATGGGTGTGCGCCGCGCCCGCATCGTCGACGTCAACCGCCGCACCATCACGGTGAGCGGCCGCAAGTATGGCGAGCGCATTGCTGTCAGCTTCGCCCGCGCCCCGAATTGCCCGGTTGTGCGCTACTAGCACCTGTTTCGTTCCGATTGAATCGGAACGGGTCCAAACAAAACCCCGGAGGCCAGGCCTCCGGGGTTTTTCATTGTTTGCTATCGCCATGAAGTTCTGCCGCGCATGAACGCGCGGCAGAATTCCAGTCTGCTGGTCAGTTTTTCAATTCGAACGTGACGTTGACCTGGACGCGGTAGGCGTTTTCGCCGGCTTCGACGGGAACCGAACCTGCGGCACGGTCGAACGACTTGGCCTGCATCGGCATCGGCGGCGAAGCGAAGGACTGGTCGGCGATCTCGATCACCTTACCGAGATTGACACCGGCCGCCTCGGCCAGCACCTTGGCCTTGGCGATGGCATCCGCCACTGCCAGCTTGCGCGCCTCGGTGATGATGGGCTGAGGCTTTTCGTTGGTGAAGCTGATGCCGCCACCCTGGTTGACGCCGAGCGACACCGCCTTGTCGAGGACATCGCCGGTCTTGGAGATGTCGCGGATGCGCACCGAAAGCGTATTGGTGACCTGGTAGGCGACGAGTTCGGCTTCCTGCGATCCGTCCGGCTTGTTGGTGAAGTTGTAGCGCGGCTGGATCTGGATGCCTGCTGTCTGCAGATCGCGTTCGGCGATGCCGGCGGACTTCATTGCGGCGATCACGGCGGCCATGGCGTCGTTGTTGGCGTCGAGCGCCTCGCGCGCCGTCTTGGCCTCGCGCATCACTGACAGCGACAAAAGCGCAAGATCAGGCGCGACCGACGCTTCGCCTTCGCCGGTCACGATGATGCGCGGCGAGGGCTGATTGTCGGCGCGGGCGGCAGCCGCGGGAAGCGCGAGTGCTGCTGCAAGTGCGAGCGCCATGTATTTGCGATTCATAATATATTCTCCATTCAGCGGGGCCCTTCGAGAGTGTCGAATAGGGGCGGATTATGGGTGGATTGCGGCAGCGCGCAATAGATGGGCGAAGATGGCTTGTGCCAAGCCCAAAAACTTACTATCCAGCCCGCGTGGGGCCCGTAGCTCAATGGTTAGAGCCGGCGGCTCATAACCGCTTGGTTGGGGGTTCGAGTCCCTCCGGGCCCACCATAAGAATTTGATGATGCGCTTTGTGCGTGTGGAGCTTAAATTTGCGTCCGCCTGCACGTTCCCCCCAAAAGGGCGCGCGCCGCTCCATCTCAACAAGCCTGCACGACAGGTATTGGCTAAAGCTCGGCGTTCCTGATCAACTCGATCGGCGCGTCGAGCGTCCAGGTGACACCGTTCGGCTCAAAGCTGAGACGGCCGACACCGTTGAGCGCCAAAGGTGTGACGCGTTCGAGCACGATCTTGCCGAATCCGCTTCTGGATGCCTGGTCGACCGTTGGCCCGTTGCATTCCTGCCAGGTCAGGCGAAAGCGATCGGATGCCGTCCAGCCGACCGAGACGGTTCCGGTGTCGGACGAGAGGGCTCCGTGCTTGGCCGAATTGGTGGCAAGCTCGTGGAAGGCCATTCCGAGATTTTGGACCGCGATGGGAGACAGTGTGATCGGCTCCCCGGATATCTCGACGCGATGCTCTGCTGCGAAAGGCCGGATCTGGTCGTCGACAAGATCGCCAAGGTTCGCACCGCGCCAGTCGCCGTCGACAAGCAAGTCCTGGGAGCGCGACAGCGCCATGATCCGGTTGCGGATCTGGCGCTCGAATTCGCTCACGGTTGCGGTGTTTTTGCCGGTCTCGCGGATCATCGACAGGATCACGGCGAACTGGTTCTTCACCCGGTGATTGACCTCGCGCATCAGCATGCGAATACGGTTGTCGCTCTCCTTGCGCTGGGTGATGTCCCTGGCGATTTTCGATGCGCCGATGACCTTGCCGGTGGCGTTTCGCACGGGCGAGACAGTGAGCGAAATCGCCACTTGCCGACCGTCCTTGCGCCTTCTGACGGTGTCGAAATGCTCGACGCGTTCGCCGCTTCTCACCTTGGAGATGATGAGATCTTCTTCGTCTTGCCTGTCCGCCGGGATCAGGAGCTTGATGTGCTTGCCGAGGACCTCGTCCGCCGAATAGCCAAACAGCCTGGTGGCGCCGGCGTTCCAGCTCTGGATGATGCTGCCGAGGTCCTTGCTGATGATGGCATCGTCGGAGGATTCGACGATCGATGCCAATAGGTGGGTTTTCTCTTCTGCTTGCTTTTGCGCCGACGTGTCGATCAGCAGGTTGATGGCACCGGTGATCTTGCCGGAACTGTCACGCAAGGGTGCAGGATATGCGAGGAACGGGACGAGCGTGCCGTCGGGCCTTTCGGCAATCGCGGCAGCGCCACGGATCGCGCGACCTTCCTTGAGTGCTATCGCCATCGGGCAATCGCCATGTGCGAGGGGGGCGCCTTCGGCGGTCCTGAGCCGCCACGAACCGCACCACTCGTCTTTTCCGATTTCGGGGCGGTGTCCCCAAAGCTCAGCCGCCGCCTCGTTGAAATAGGTGATGCGTCCGTCGACATCGGTCGTGTAGACCGCAGCTTGCAGCGCGCCGAGCAAATTCTCGCGATCGGTCATCAGCGCAGCCGCTCCATTGGCATCGATAGGCTATTAAACGCGAATGCGTCACAAGTCGTTCCTTCGGCGTATTCCTCGCCGCAAGCGTTCTTAAACGATCGTGCCGTGGCGTGGTATAGAGCATCACGCGGATTGCAGGTCCAGCAACAACTAACCTGCCTTGCTCTTAGTGCGCATATTCCTGCGCTTATGGTCGAGTGCGCACGACGCCACGCAGTGGCGCAACATATCTTCGGCTGCGAAATGCGACTTATGCTGAAGACGCTTCGAAATGGGCAAATGCCTCGCCAATGTCCGACATCGAGAACACTGCGTCTCGAAAAGCGCTCTTATAGGGCGCTACAACAACACGATATGACTGCTGCAAATCACATCAAACATGCAGGAGGCAAAAATGACACTGCAATTGACAGGCATCCACCATCTGACCGCCATCACCGCGGACGCTCCGGCAAATCTTGCCTTCTATACCAAGACGCTCGGGCTCAGGCTGGTCAAGAAGACGGTCAACCAGGACGACACCAGTGCGTATCATCTGTTTTATGCCGACGGCGAAGCGACGCCGGGCACGGACCTGACCTTCTTCGACTGGCCGGTTGGCCGCGAACGGCGCGGCACCCACAGCATAGCGCGCACCGGCTTGCGCGTTTCGGGTGAAAAGAGCCTGACATGGTGGCGCGAGCATCTCCAGCACTCGGGTGTGGCACATGGCGAGATTGCCGAAATCGGTGGCTATCGCGCGCTTGAATTCGAAGACGCCGAAGGCCAGCGCTTCCGGCTGATCGACGATGGCGGCAAGGGCGATGCGCATCCGTGGAGCAAGAGCCCGGTTCCCGTCGAGCACCAGATCAGGGGGCTTGGGCCGATCACGCTCAGCGTTCCCGATCTTGCGTCGACCGAACTGGTGCTGACCAAGGTGATGAACATGCGCCAGGTGCGCGACCACGCATCCGCCGACGGCAACGGGCATGTCCATGTCTTTGCCATGGGCGAGGGTGGTCCTGCGGCTGAACTGCATGTCGCCGTGCAGCCGAAGCTGCCTGCGGCCCAGCAAGGTGCCGGTGCCGTGCACCATGTCGCCTTCCGCACGCCTGATATCGAGTCCATGCATGAATGGACCGAGCGGCTGGCAAGCGTGCGCTTGCCGTCGAGCGGCGAGGTCGAGCGCTATTATTTCCGCTCGCTCTATTTCCGCGAGCCCAACGGCATCCTGTTTGAGATCGCCACCGACGGCCCTGGCTTCACCGCCGACGAGCCGCTGGAAACGCTCGGCGAGCGGCTGGCGCTGCCGCCCTTCCTCGAGCCCAGGCGGGCCTCGATCGAAGCAGGCTTGAAGCCGCTTGTCTGATCGGTATCTGCCGGGAGGCGGGATCCTCCCGGCAGCCTATTTCGGAGTGAAGGACATGACCAAACTTATCGGCATATCGGGCAGCTTGAGACACGGCTCCTACAACGCCGCCTTGCTGCGGGCGGCGGTAGCGATGACGCCCGAAGGGGTGGAACTGCATGMCGCCTCGATCCGCGGTATTCCGCTTTATGACGCCGATGTCGAGGCGGCGGACGGTATTCCAGATGTGGTCGCCGAGCTCAAGGAGCTGGTCGCCGGCGCTGACGGGCTGATGCTGTTCACGCCCGAATACAACAACTCGATCCCCGGCGTGTTCAAGAACGCCATCGACTGGATGAGCCGCCCGGCGAGCGACATCAAGCGGGTGTTCGGTGGCAAGCCTGTCGCGGTGGCGGGCGCCTCGGGCGGAGGTTTTGGCACGACGCTCAGCCAGAACGCATGGCTTCCGGTGCTGCGTACCCTGGGAACCAATCCGTGGTTTGGCGGACGCATGCTTGTTGCCCGTGCGCATAGCGTCTTTGACGCGACTGGTGCGATCACCGACGATGGCGTGCGCCAGCAACTGCAGCAGTTCGTCCACGGCTTTGCCGAGTTCGCCGAGCGGGCAAAGCAAGCGGCCAAATAGCGACCGTCTTTCTCAGAAGTTCTTTCCGACCTTGAGGCCAAAGGCGTGGCTCTGGCCGACACCGCCGACAGCCGTGCGGTAGTCGAACCTGGCCGTCCAGTGATTGTTCAGCGACGCATCGAGCGATGCCCCCAGCGTGACATAGTCGCTGCCGCTGCTGTCGGTCCTGTAGCCGTAGCGCAGGACATCGATGTCGGCATAGCCGAGGCTGACCTGGCTGGAACCTTCGAAATCATGGACATATTCGACGCGCGCGCCGGGTTTCAGAACGCCCCAGCCGGTTGCAACAGCGTATTCGAGCCGAAGCCCGGCAATGCCCGAAAGCGTGTCGACGGTCTGGCTGCCATATTTCAGGAGGTAGGCGTCCTTGCCCGTTTCAGTGAAGCCATCGAGCCACGATCTTGAGAAATCCAGCCTGCCATAGGGCGAAACGAGCCAATCTTCGCTGCGCTTTTCATAGCTGGCCGTGACGGACCCGAAAATCTGGCGGCCGTCGCGTTCACCTTCCGCGAAATTGCCGGTCGGAGTTTCAAATCGCGCGCTGGAGAAATCGAGCCAGCTGCCGCCAATGAGCGCATCGATGAAGGTTGCCTTGAGCGGCGAATAGCTTGCATAGACAGCGCCGCTATAGGCGTGCGCGCGGCTTTCAGTTCCGTTCGAACCGATGTCGGTTGCATCGCGGCCATAGCCGAAGCCAAAACCCGCCACCAGAGATTTCGACAAGCGGTAGTCAAAGCCGCCGCTGACGCCGACCGTGGTGTAGTCCAGACTCAGCTTGCCGTCGTCGCGCTTGCCGAAATTGACGTAACCGCCCGTCCATMTGGCGAGCTTGCCGAGGTCGACATCGATCGCTGGCTGCGCGGGTTGGCTGCCCTTGTTGTCTTCGGATGCGTAATTGTGCATCGCAAATCCGCCGCCGGCTTCGGTCGCGGGATTTTTGCCCAGAAGGTCCTCAAGCCGCTGCTCGGCCTCGTCCTTTCGGTCATTGCCGGCATAGCCCAACCTGACCGCCATGGAGTTGCGGCGGCGGTCGCCTTCATCGTGCAATTGTTCGAGCCGCGAATTGAAGTTCTGCGTCTGGGTGTCGGCAAAGCGCCTGGCGCTGTCGGCTTGCGCGGTCAGTAGGCCGGTGACTTCGCTGTCCTTGGATGGATCGGGACGGCCTTTGACATCGAAATAGATCGAGGTCTGGGCGGAACTGGCAAAGGCATTGCTCAACGTGAAGACGACCGTTGCCGTGCCTTCGAACGTGACATCGGAGGCGAAAGTGAGCTCGGTGCCGGAGATCGAGGCCGGGCCAGCGGTCACAGGCGAAGCCGAGACCAGTGCTGCCGCTGTGAACGGACCGCCGGTCGCACCTTCGGTCAGATCGACGACGACCTGCTTGCCGGCATCGACGCTGATGCGCCGCGAAACCGCAACGGGGGTCAGCGCGGCCACGGTCAAGCTATATGTCTTGATTGCGGTAGTGGGGCTGCCAGCCGTGCTGTCGGTGGCCGAAACGGCGATGGAGAAACTACCGGCCGTGCTTGGCGTGCCGCTCACCGTCATGGAGTCTGCCGTGGTGGCCGTGATCGACAAGCCCGAAGGCAATCCGGTTGCCGAATAGCCGGTGTAGGGTGCGGTGCCGCCGGCGAATGTGAAGGTCTGGCTGTAGGCCGAGCCGACCGTGCCGCCGGCATTGGGAGCGACCGGATCAACGACAACAGTCGATGCCGTCACGGTTACGGAGTAGGCTTGCGACGCGGTGAATTGCTGCCCGTCTTTCACCGTTACGGTGAAACCGAAAGTGCCTGTACTTGTCGGCGTGCCCGATAGGGCGCCGGTCGACCCGTCCAAGGTCAGCCAAGTGGGCAGGGAACCAGTGGTGACGCTGAACGTGTAGGGAGCTGTGCCACCCGTTACGGTCAGCGTCTGTGAATAGGCTTGTCCAGCTGCGCCATCGGGAAGCGAGGCCGGCAGGGTTATGGTTGGGGCGCCGACAGCATAATAGTTCGAACTGACGATCCCGCGGCCTGCGTTGCCGGCCAAGTCCAACACGCCGGTCATATCCAAAATGATCAGGTTGTTTGCTTGCGATATACCGGATACCGGCGTCAGGGTGGTAGTCCATGTTATGCCGCCATCCGCGGACGACACCGCCGACAAGGTGCCGTTGTCGGTCGTCAGGTCGGCGTTCGTAAAGTCGGTTACAGCCTCCGAGAAGGTAATCGTCACCAGCGATGTGTCACCGGCGCTGAGCGACGTTTTCGTAACAACGACCGTTGCAGTCGGCCGAATGGTGTCGATCTCGAAAACTGCCCGGGCAGTTCCGATGCCGGAATTTCCGGCCTCGTCGTGCACTCCGGTCATGTCCACGGTGATCGCGGACGTGGCGGTTATGTTGTTGGTGGGCGTAAATTTTGCCGTCCATGTTATGTTGCCGCCTGACGAGGACACCGCCCACAGGGTTCCGTTGGTGATGGTCACGTTGGCGTTGTTAAAGTCGACAACGGGTTCAGAAAAAGTGATGGTCACGTCAGCTGTTTGACCAATGCCAATCCTTGAGTGGGTGACGACGACTGTCGCAGTTGGACGCCTGGTATCGATCTCGTAATTGGCCGAACTGGTCGTGCCTGTTCCAGCATTGCCAACGAGGTCGGTCACGCCGGCGTTGTTCAGGATGATCACATTGGATAGTTTGCTTTCGTCGGCCGTGGGGATAAACGTTCCCGTCCAGGTGATGCCGCCATCGGAACTGGACACCGCCGACAAGGTGCCGTTCTGCACGCTCACGTCGCCGTTGTCGAAGCCCGTCACCGCCTCCGAAAAGGTGAACGTCACCAGCGATGTTTCGCCATCTGCGAGGCTGTGGTCGGACATGACGATCGTCGCGGTYGGCCGCTGGTCATCGAGAGCGAATTTGTTGGAGGTGACGGTTCCGGCGCCGGCGCTGCCGGGCGAGTTGCCATTTATGCCCACCATGTCGAGGTAAACCGCATTGGACGGGCCGGTTGTGCCTGCAGCGGGCGTCAGCATGACCGTGAAGGTGCCGTTGTTCGAAGTGTCCAGATTCGACACAGTGCCACCTGTGACGGCCAATTTGCCCAGGCTCATGCCGGTTACGGGCTCTGAGAATTTGATCGTCACATCAGATGTCTGACCAATGCCAATCACAGCTTTTTGGACTTCGACGGTCGCCGTAAGGGGGTCGCTTAACGCCGCCGACGGCCAAAGCGCGCCGATACAAAGCAGCAATACCAGGCCGAGCCACGTCCGGAATCGTGCAAGCGCCGTTGTCGCAATCGCACGTTGCTTTGCCTGATGCTGCATTTTTGGCCCCCGCCAATCGCATTCCAATGCCTGTAGTCGGCAGGTAGCGGTTTCATCCCCAATCGCGATGAATGGCCAGCAGAATTGGCGATTCAACCGTTGGACTGAAATATTGCCTGCGGGGTCAGGTCAACAGAAGAATAAAGCCTGGATATCCTAAATGTATGATCCAGATAGCAGGATGCATCTTGCTGTATAATTACTTGATTCTAAAATATAGCAACGGTTGTATATGGCGCGGTTTCAACCACCGCTGATCGCGGTCAGCACGAAGACCTCGACGCCCGGCCTGAGATGGGTCTTCAGCGTGGCGCGCTCGCCCTCGACAAAGACATTCATGTGCTTGCGGATGGCGGGACGGGAATCGCAGATGCGGTCGCGCATGCCGGGCCAGCTTCTGTCGAGTTCGTCGACCATCTGCCTGACCGTCGAGACCTTCATTTCCACCCGCCTGACAGCACCGGGGAACAGATCGACCAAAACACCGGGCAACCGCACCACCACGGGTGCAGTTTCGGCCTCGTGCTTTTTGGTTCGCGATGGGGCGTCGTCGAGCATTGGCCTCAACCTCAATCGTCGACAACAAGCGTTTCCACCGACAGGATCGCCGGCAGGTGCTGGGTCACGTTGCTCCAGCTCTCGCCTTCGTCGGGGCTGGCGAAGAGCGCGCCCGAACTGGTGCCGAAATAGACGCCGGCAGGCTCCAGCCGGTCGGTTGCCATGGCTTGCCGGAGCACGCCGATATAGGCGTTTTCCTGTGGCAGGCCGTTGCGCATTGCCTGCCATTCCGCTCCGCCGTCGCGGGTGCGCCACACGGCAGCCTTGGCGTCGGGCACGAAGCGGCCGGCGGAGTCGCCGTTGAGCGGCACCAGATACAGCGTTTCGGGATCGCGCGGATGGGTGGCGGCCGGGAAGCCGAAGGTCGAGGGCAGGCCCTTTTCGATGCTGACCCAGCGCTTGCCGCCATCGTCGGAGCGGTACATGCCGCAATGGTTCTGCTGGTAGAGCCGGTCCGACATTCCGGGTGCCATGACAAGGTTGTGCACGCACTGCCCGAATTCGGGATAGTTCTCGCCCTCGGGCATGAAGTCGGCGCGGGTGCCGAGATTGCGCGGCTCCCAGTTCTTGCCGCCGTCGCCGGTGTAGAACACCCCGGCCGCCGAAATGCCGATCCAGATGCGGTCGTGGTCGTTGGGGTCGATCACCAGCGAGTGCAGGATGAGGCCCGCGCCGCCAGGGTTCCAGTGCGGCCGGGATGGGTGCTTCTGCAGGGCCTCGACATGCTGCCACGACTGCCCGGCATCGTCGCTGCGAAAAAGGCCCGCTGGCTGCACGCCGGCATAGAGGCTGCCATTGGCCTGAGCCAGGCTCCACACCGCCTTGATCGGCTCCTCGCCCTCGGCATAAGCGAGGCCCTCGCTCGAATGCGTCCAGCTCTCGCCGAGGTCTGTCGATTTCCACACCGCCGGGCCGAACCATTCATTGCCGCCCGCGCCATAGATCGTGCGGGTCGCCTGGTCGGCGACGATGTGGTTCATCGGCCAGGTTTCGCAAAACGGGCCGCGCAGCTTCCAAGACCGCCGCGCCGCGTCGCTCTCGGCGATGAAGGCGCCTTTCTTGGTGCCAAGCAGGACAAGGACTTTTTCTGMCATTGCTCTCCTCCACAGCGCCGATCTTCAGAAATTGATTC
>NZ_JBFUKO010000028.1:0-22936 GCF_056400805.1 Aminobacter sp. P4_H6_2 | reverse complement strand
GTGCAGGAAGGTGCTGTAGAAGCCGGCCGTGATCATGACCGGCCTGCCTGGGCCGCGAAGTCGGGAAATGCGAATGGCGCATCGTCGGCAAGCGGCAGCGACACCCAGGAGCGAGCGATCTGCGAGCTGTAGGAAGCGTGGACCAGCTCGGTGGCGCGGGCGCCGTCCAGGCCAGTGGCGCCGATGCCATCGGGGGTGCCGGAAAGGATTTCCTCGGCCATGCCGGCAAGCTGCTCGGCATAGGTGTCCCACTCGTTGCGTGGCGGCCAGATCGATAGCCAGCCGTCCCAGGCGTGGCGGTTCTGCTTGGAGCGCGCGGTCGGATAGACGGCCTTGCGGATCGCCTCCGGTAGCTCGTTCATCGGCACGGTGGTGTTGATGGCGAGCGGCACGTCGAAGAAGGGCGAGCCGGCATTGGTCCAGAACGACAGCGAGCCCTTGGTGCCGTAGAGCTCGGTGGCATCGCCGAGCACCGGTGAATAGCGGTCGGCGATGAAGGAGCCGCGCGCGCCCTTGTTGGTGCGCACCATCAGGTGGACGTTGTCGTCGACGACGGGCGGTATGACGCAATGACTGACATCGGCCACGACCTCGGCATAGTCGTCGTCGAGCAGGTAGCGGAGCATGTCGAAGCGATGGATCAGGTTGTCATTGGTGGTGGCGCCGCCCGACTTTTCGAGATCCCAACGGAAGTTGCTGCCGTCGACCCAGTTGTCCCACTTGGCCGAGAAAACGGTACGGAACGAAAACACCTCGCCGATCAGGCCGGCGTCGATCGCGAGCTTGGCCATGCGGATCTGGTTGAGGTAGCGCTGGTTGAAGCCGGTCTTGAGCACGATCTTATGCTCCTCGGCGGTCTTGGTCATGGCGAGCGCGTCGGGATAGGTGACGGCCAGGGGCTTCTCGCACAGCACATGCTTGCCAGCGCGGGCGCAGGCCTCGAAATCGCGGCGATGCAGGTTGTTGGGCGTCGCCATGATGACGATGTCGACGGACGGGTCGGCAAGCATCTTGTCCAGGCTGGTATAGACGTTGGCTCCGCCATAGGCATCGGCCAGCGCCCTGGCGCGCCCCTCATCGATGTCGCACACGGCGGCGAGCCTGGTAGAGGCACCAGCYGCCACGGCCGGCGCATGGCCGTCGTGGACAATATTTCCGGCCCCGTAGAGGCCCACTCCCAATTGACGTGACATGGCAGTCCTTCCGCTTTTCTTTGACCGCAGGCCGGCATTGCCGCTCGATGGGGCGAGCAAGCGCATGCCGGTTTGGGTCGGGCTTTCAGTTGATGTTTCGAGTGGCGCTCAGAGCGCCGCGATGACAGCGATTTCGACCAGGTTCTTCGGCCGTGCCAGGGGCGAGCCGACGGTCGCGCGTGCCGGCGTGTTGCCCTTGGCGACCCAGGCGTCCCAGACGGCGTTCATCTCTTCGAAGGTGGCAACGTCGGTGAGCCAGATGTTGGCCGACAGGATCTTCGACTTGTCGGTGCCGGCTTCGGCGAGATAGGTGTCGATCTTGTCGAGGATCTGCCTGGTTTGCTCGGCGACCGAAGGCACCGGGTCGGTGGCGGTCTGGCCGGCGAGATAGACCGTGTCGCCATGGATCACGATCTGGGACATTCGTTCGCCCTGCCGCAGCCGTTCAATCATTGTCATTGTGTGTTCTCTTTCATTATTTGCCGGAAGTCGTTGGCCCCGGTKATCAGGAAATTGTTGGCGTGTTCGTAGAGGAACCGGCATCCGCCAGTGACAAAGGCGGCAACCGTGTCGCGCGTCACCAGCGTTCCTGGCACTTTGCCGGCCGCGCGAATTCGCGCGGCGCACGAGAGTACGAGCTGCTTGACGTCGGGATGGTGCGTCTGGCCGTTAAGACCCATCGAATGCGAGAGGTCGTTGGGGCCCATGAAGAACACGTCGATGCCTTCGACAGCGACGATGTCGTCGAGCTTTTCGACTGCCTCGAGCGATTCGATCATCGCCACGACCACGGTGTCGTCGAAATTCTGCGGCCTTGCCCGGCGCACGGCGGTAACGATGCTGCGGGCGCTGTCGGCATTGTCGACATGCGGTACGATCAGGCCTCCGGCGCCGGCGTCGAGATAACGGGTCAGAAGATGGTCGAGATTTGCTTCGGGCCGGACAATAGACTGCAGTCCAGCCGCGCGGGCGGCGCGGCACATGTCCTGCACGGTCTGGATCGAAGCGGTGCCGTGCTCGCAGTCGATGAATACGCCGTCAACGCCGAGGCGCCCGAGAAATTCGGTCAGGGCAGGCGAGGGGTGATCGGGGTTGACGACGACGACCGGCTCGTCGCGAAGGAGGCGTTGCTTGAACGGATTTGGCATGATGCGTCCCTCAACCGATGGCGATGGAAAAGACATGGCCGATGCCCCTGGGCAAAGGATTCGAGCGCCAGCTCTCGCCGGCATCGTCGCTCAGGAAGACGTGGCCGAACTTGTCCGAGCAGGCGATCCTTCGCGRCTCAGTCGGATCGACTGCCATGGCAAAGACAGTGCTCTTCAATGGCGCGCCGAGATCGAGACGATGGAAGCTCGCGCCGCCATCCGTCGAGCGGAAGAAGCCGCCGAGGTCGCCGTCGAAGTCGTTGCCGGCGCCGAGATAGATTGTGTTCTGAGGGCCCTGGCCAAGGACGCGGCAATAGGAACCTTTTTCGCGAAGCGCCGGTACCGGTAGCTTGCTCCAGCGGCGGCCATTGTCGCTGCTCTGGAAGGCGCCGACGCGTGTCGTCACCGACACTTTGCCCTGGCGATCGACAAGCACTGAATGCAGGTCGACGGCTTCCTCGACGACATATAGGCCGTCGAGAGCTTGGCACCAGCTGCGGCCRCCGTCGTCCGACATGATCAGACCGCCGATCTCGATGCTGGCGTAGATCCTGTCGGTATCGTTGGGGTCGACGGCGATACGGGTGATGCGGCGCGGCATGTCGGCCGTGATGGCGGGATAGCCGACCGACACATTGAGGTCCTGCCAGGTGTGTCCGTTGTCGGTCGACTTGTAGATCGCCGTCGGCTCGTAGCCGGCGAAAAGTGTGTCCGGCTCATGTGGATGCCGCGTCAACGACCATACGGCAAGCTCCGGCTTCGGGGCGTCCAGCCGGGTCCAGCAACCGCCATGGTCGGCGCTCCGGAAGATGCCGTCCTGCGTGGCGGCGAACACCTCGCCCGGACGCCTGGGATCGGCGAGCAGCGCGAATGTCTGCGGCACGTTGGGAAAGCCGTTTTCAAATCGCTCCCAGGCGCCGCCATCGCGGCTCCGCAGCAAGCCGGAGCTCATGAAGCGGCCAGGATCGGTGTCCCCTGCAAGCCCCGCATAGAGGGTGGTCATCATGTCTGTAATCGCTCAGTGGGTTTCGGGGTCGGTCGAATAGTCGATGACCGGCGCATCCTTGATCCCGAAGGCCATGGCGAGTGCCCGGATGCCGTTGTGCTCATGCGCCGGCTTGATCGAATGCCGTGCGTTCGGTGGGATCTTCACCAGATCGCCGGGGCCGATCTCGGCGGTTTCGCCTTCGATGGTCATCAGCGCCCGGCCGGACAGCATGAAGTAGAACTCGAAGGTCGGGTGGCTGTGGGTGTGGACTTCGCCTCCGGCGCGGATCTCGAACTCGCTGATCAGCTCGAGATGACCGCCCAGCGTCTCGTCCCGCATCTCGCGCGGCGGCACCAGCCACCACACTGGTGTCGTGCCTTGATGCTCAAGTACAGGTCGCGTGAAATCGCTCGAGCGGATGTCCATCGGAGCGCCCCCTTAGCCGGCCAATGCAGATGTTGATTGGTTGGACCTTACGAACGGTCGCGGGCGCTGGCTAGAAAAGGGTTATCGCCAACTTTATCGATAAGCCGCAGCTTGCCTGGCCGCAGTCTCGGTTCCATCCTGACGATGCGTTCACCTCGATCCGCCCGTTCTGCCTAGGCTGAGCAACGAGGTCTTAGGAACTTCGCTTTCGCCTCCGACAGCTGTCAGCCAGTGGCGGCCGATCCTGGAGCCGCTTCCATTCGATCCGAGTTTACGGAATGGACGGCGGCAATGACCGTTGGATGGTCCGTGCGTGAAACGCTGCAGCAGTTGCCCACCACGATTTTGCCGCGCAACTCGTGGCGGAAAGCGCGACAGCGAAGCTATGTGTACCAGCCACTGGCGGCCCGATGGTCGACTCGGTTGGAGCTGATCACAGGGCGATCAGTTCGTAGGCGTCTCCCCTGGGGACGACCATGCCGGCGCCGGGGAAAGCAAGGTGCATGCCTAAAACCGGAATGCGATCGGCGGCGACCTCTTCGAACATGCGCTTGCGGGGCGTTGCCGCGAGGGCAGGATCGGCGTCGAAGGTGGAGCTCCACTTGGGATGGGCAAACTGTAGTTGCGGAGACACGACGACATCGCCCCAGATGATCAACTGCTCCGCGCCGGTAGCCAGTCGGAACCCGGTATGCGTCAAGCTATGGCCCGGCAGCGCCACAGATGGATGCCCGGCAAGATTTCCGCGGTTCCGGAGAAGGGGACAACGCGACTCTTGTAGGCGGGGGCGGCTGCTCGTGCCCCGGCGAACGAGAACTGGGCTGCGCCCGAAGCACTGTTGAAGTTGTTTTCTGAGGTCCAGTAGTTCCATTCAGCCTCCGCGACATGCAGCTGCGCCTTGCCGAAGTTTGCGACACCGGCGCCGTCATTGCTGGCAAATCATGTGCTTATGCCGATGGTAGCGGATTTCTCGGTGCGGCACCCAGAAGTCGAGCTGGAAATCCTTGCCTCCGACTAGATCGTAAGCCTGACCAAGCACGAGGCCGACATTGCGATCCGCGCCACGGCTGCGCCCCAGGACACGCTCATGGGCCACCAACTTATTGGCAATGAGAACGGACTTTATTGCAGCTGCACTTACCTCGATCGCCGGGCCTTGTTACCGGAGGAGGCTTTTAGCAGCTCAGAGCTCGACTGGATATGGCTCGATCAGTCCAGGGGGTATCCTGATTGGGCGCGGCGTTATTTCCCTTTGGGCCGCCCAGYGGCGAAGGTGGACAGCAAATCAACGGGCCTTGCCGCCGCGCTGGCCGGAATGGGCGTGGTCGAAATGCCGGTTCTTATCGCCCAGGTCATTCCAAGGCTTGTCCGATTGCCTAATCTGCAGGCGCGGTGGGACAAGAATATCTGGATCCTTTGTCATCGCGATTTCAAACGAACGGCGCGGGCTTCGTAGCCGATATGCGCCGACAGTTTGATGCGCTCAAGGCTCCCGCAACCCCGGCGTTACTGTCACTTGGCTGACTCCGGAGCGACCGACAACCGTAAACTCCGTTTGCCTGTCGATCCTCTCGGCGTCCAGCATCCGCACCAGATCGTCCACGCCGGCGACGGCGTGACCGTCGATAGCGACAATGACGTCGCCTTCCTTCAGCCCGGCTTTCGCAGCCGGTCCGCCCGCCTGGACCGAGCGCAAGCGAACCGCCGCCCGGCTGGTTACCCTGGCAAGCAGCGCCACGCGGCGTGGCAGGGTGACCGTGTCGGCCGACACGCCAACAAAGGCCCGGCGCACGCGACCAAAGCGGATGATTTCCGCAATGACGAAGCTGGCCGTATTCGAGGCGACAGCGAAAGCGATGCCTTGAGCGCCGCGGATCGTAGCGGTGTTGACGCCAATCACCTCGCCGGCCGACGATACCAGCGGTCCACCGGAATTGCCTGGGTTGAGCGCAGCGTCGGTCTGGATAACGTCATCGATGAGCCGGCCGGTCAAGGCGCGCATCGATCGGCCCAGGGCCGAGACAATGCCAGTCGTCACCGTCCATTCAAAGCCGAGCGGATTGCCTATGGCGATGGCGATCTGGCCACGGCGCAGGCGCTTCGAATCTCCGAGCGGGGCGATGTCGGGAAAATGCCCGTCGGCACGCACCAGGGCAATGTCGGTATCGGCATCGCCGCCAAGCACGCGCCCTTCAGTAGACGTGCCGTCAGGCATTGCGATGCGCACAGCGCTGGCCTCGCCGACAACGTGGAAGTTCGAGACTATCAGCCCGTCCGGCGAGATGACGAAGCCTGAACCATGGCCGGCCGTGCGGCGGCCCTCGGCAACGGGTCCAATACGGCACACGGCCGGGCCAATCTGGTCGACCGCGTCGGCGACGGTGGACGAATAAGTGTCGAGCAGAGCGGCATCATGAGGCTGCGGGTCGGTCGCGGGCAGGGCCATTGGGGGCCTCCATGTCATTCGAGCAATCGATGCCTATATGTGTTTTGCGCGCAGGCGCGCTGCGACCTGACCTGATGGCTAGTGGCTGCGGCTCCTAGCCGTCTGGCGAGTTGGAAGTACCATGGAGCGTGGCAATATCTGGGTTCAGAAAGCCCCAAACGGCCCAGCCCAGGAGTGCGTGATGACCAGGTTCAACCTTGCCGCCCTTTCCAATGCAGTCGCCGACATCGCCGAACAGGCTGCGTCCGTGACTGCGAGCTTTTCAACCCATCATGGCCGGACTGCGACGGCCTTCCACTGGGGCGAGGGCCTCTACGTTGCCGCCGAGGAGACTGTCGAACCTGACGAGGAATTGCAGCTTGCCCTGCCCAGCGGCGAAACTGTGACGAGCGAATTGATCGGTCGCGATCCGTCGACCGGCATAGCGCTGTTGAAGCCTTCGGCGGCAGCCGGCGGCAGCAGCTTCGAAAAGGCCGAGCCGGTGCGCCTCGGCGACGTCGTCGTCGCGGTCGGGCGTGACGGCGCTTCGCCTCTTGCGGTGCTCGGCAACGTGGGCGAGGTCGGGCCGATGTGGCGCTCACGGCGAGGCGGCACCATCGACCGCCGCATCAACCTTGCGGTGATGACGGGCGCTCGTTTCGAGGGGGGACCTGTGCTTGACGCCAGTGGCGGACTGGTCGGGATGTTTCTTTTCGGGCCGCGCCGCCGGGCACTGGTTATCCCTTACGAGACGATCGAGCGTACGGTCGCGACATTGCGCGAGAAAGGCCACGTCCTGCGCGGCTATCTCGGCGCCAGCCTGCATCCCATCCACCACGGTCAGGTGCTGGGCGCCATGGTCATGGGGCTCGACGACAACGGGCCGGCCAAGGCTGCGGGCATTGCGCTGGGCGACATTGTCACTGCTTGGAACGGGGAACCGGTGAGCGGGCCGCGCGAACTGATCCTTCGCCTGGGTCCGGACAGCGCGGGCACCGCGGTTGCGCTGAAGATCTTGCGCGGCGGGGAGGTGCGTGACGTGGCGGTTACCATCGGCGAAAAACCCCTGATCTGAGAGTGCCGGATGCTGGTGATGCCGGAGACGCAACGCAGGCTGCTCGTTTTGGTCGCGCTCGGCGACTCAGCGTCGAGCGCGCAACTTGCCCTTCGCCTGTCGGAGAACGCTGGCCTGGCGGTGGTGACGGCTGAGGACCTGGCCGAAGGCAACCACGTCGACGTGGCGATCATCGACGGCGAAACTGTAGGCCGCGTGCGGACACAGGGGGTACCAGTGCTTGTCCTTTCCTCCTCCAGGGCGACGCACAGGACGGCGACCATTGCGGCGGTACTGCCGAGAGACGCTGACACGGCGCTAATCGCAGCGGCCGTATGGCTTGTAGCCGCTGGCTATCATATCGCTCATGCATCAACTGAACTGGACGGGCGCGACGGCAGGCTCGGCTCAGCTAATGACCGGTTCGGTGGCGGTCTGCTGGCCGATGGTGAGGCAGATCACGAAGCTTTCTCGATCCGGTTGTCGCCGCGTGAGACGGAGGTGTTGGCATTGCTTGCCGAGGGCGCGTCAAACAAGGTGATCGCGCGGCATCTCGACATTTCTGTACATACCGTCAAATTCCATGTCGCGGCGATCCTGGTGAAGCTCGGCGCGGCCAACCGCACGGATGCCATCGCCACTGCGATGCGGCGGGGGCTCGTGCTGGTCTAGTGCCCAAAGCGTTAAGTGGAGATTACGAGATCGTTGCTGCTCCGACCTAACCCATCATCGAAACCCGACGGCACCAGCGCCGGGGCGCGCAAACAAGTTGAATCCCAAGTTGCGCGCCGCGATTTGCCTCCTCGTAGGGCATCATCAAATGCATGGAAATCCCTCACTCTGAGGCAATCTAGTGGGCCGCGCGATAGATCGAGAGAATGTCCGCCCGCGCCAGTTCGCGCGGGTTGTTGTCGAGCAGGCGGCGGATGGCGAAGGCGTCGTCGGCCATGGTCTCGAGATCGTCCTCCGGCACGCCCAGTTTCGACAGGCGCATCTCGATGCCGAGCGAGGCGCAATAGTCGTGCGTCGAGCCGAACACGTCTTGGACGGCATGGGCCTCGGGAAGCCCGAGCGCTGCTAGGACATGGCCTGTCTTTTCCGCCGCTGCCGGCAAGTTGAAGGCCAGCACATGCGGGAAGATCAGCGCGTTGGCAGCACCGTGGGCGATGTGCCAGCGCGTGCCCAGCGGATAGGCGAGCGCATGGCCACCGGCGGTGTTGACCGGGCCGAGGCAGAAGCCGCCATAGAGCGAGGCGAGCGCCAGGCCGGCGCGGGCCTCGACGTCGCTGCCGTCCTTCACCGCACGCGCGAGGTAGCGGCCGACCAGCTTCACGCCTTCCAGCGCGTAGAGATCGATCACCGGATGCGCCTTCTTGTTGGTGTAGGCTTCGACGCAGTGAGCCATGGCATCGACGCCGGTGGCGGCGGTGACGGCCGGCGGCACGGTCATTGTCAGAGCGGGATCGACGATTGCAATGTCGGCCAGCATCTCGATGCTTTCGATGGCGAGTTTGGCCTGGGTCTCTGGATTGGTGACGAGTGCGCGGATGCCGGCCTCACTGCCGGTGCCTGAGGTTGTCGGTACCTGGGCGAGGGCGACGCGGCGCCGTGCCGCCTTGCCGACGCCGACGATGTCCTGCAGCCGCTGGCCGCTGCCGGCCATGACCGAGACCAGCTTGGCGAGGTCCATGGCGCTGCCCCCGCCGAAGCCTATGATCAGGTCGGCCTCCGAACGGGCGGCCAATTCGAGCACCTTCTCCAGATTGGGCAGGTCCGGCTCAGGCCGTACCTCGCCGAAGACGACCGTTTCGACTCCGAGCGCGAGCGTGTCGACACGGGCGGCGTTGAAGGCGTCGGCGACGACGAGGGCCCTCTTGATGTTGCGGGCCTTGACCCAAGCGGCGAGCCGAGACACCACGCCGGGGCCGAACTCGATGACGGGCGGCCGAACGATCGTGATGGGCGTGTTGAGACCGTTCATAGTCAGTGCTCCAGCTGTATGTGACTGCCACCGCCGCGCATGGTTAGAACATTCTCGGCGAGAGGCGGATGTATTTGATGGCGCGGCGGAAATAGGTGAAGGCGACGTGGATCGCCCCGTCCGGGGCCGCGAGGACGGACGGGTAGGAGAACTCGCGGTTCAGCCCATCCTTGGAATTGTTGGTCAGGCAGAAGCCGTCGCCGGTCTCGAGATCGATGCGGCCGCCGAAGCTGTCGCCGCCGTCGGACGAGAAGGCGAGGCTGAGCGGCGCGCGCGGCACGCCCCAGACGGCCTTGCGCCCCTCCGGTTCCGCAGGCGGCACCGTTGCCTCTGGCTCGCCACCTTCGATCTCATCATAAAGCGACAGCCGCCGGTCCTCCGACATCGAGGCATTGGCATGGTTGTAGACGATGGCGATGCGGCCAYCCGTTCGCACGGCCTGAACCGACGAGTTGTTGTTGGGCAGGTCAGTCGGCTCAGGCGCGCTCCAGCTGCGGCCGCCGTCATGTGAGCGGCTGCGCAGCACCTGCTCGGAGAAGCGGTTGCGGTAGAGCGCCACCATCTCGTCGCTGCCGAGCGGCACGATGTTCATGTGCACGGCGCCGATGCTGTCGGCCACGTCATGCATGGCCCAACTGGTGCCGGCGTCGGTGGAGATCAGCACGGCAGCGGTGTCGACATCGCCGCTCCAGCGCGTGCCTGGCACGCCGATGCAGCGGAATACAGGCAAGATCCATTCGTCGCGGCCGTTCACGATGATCGGTTGGCGCACGAAGGTGCCAGGGATATCGCAAAGCACCGACACCTCACCGAAGGTCTTGCCGCCATCGGAAGAGATGCGGCGCTTGACGACGGCGCCGTCCTGGTGGCCCGAGGTCTGCGAGGTGTAGAGCAGCCAGACCTTGCCGTCGGGCGCGTTGAACARCATCGGGTTCTGTTCGGATTTCTGGGGGTCGTCCGACATTTTTTCCGGCGCCGACCATGTGTTGGACCCGGGTGCCAGCCGCGACATGTAGATCGAGATGTCGCCCATGCCTTCCATAGTGCCGCCGAACCAGACGCAGGCGAGCGTGCCGTCGGGCAGCAGCGAAAGGTTCGCGGCGTGGTTCTGCACCGTCGGCGACGGCAGGAAGGCTTCGGTGCGGCCGGGCGCTGTCGCCCGCACCTTGCCGTCCATGCGCGCCGCGACCTCCGCGTGGGTCATGACGGCTGCTTCCGCTTGCGCCGAACTCATGGCCATCTCTCCGCTCACGGTAGCTGTTCGAGCTGCGGGCGGAGCGCGGCGATGTCGCCGTCGCTCAGCCCGACCAGTGGCGGGCGCAGCCGCTGCCATGCCTTTTCGCCATGCTTGAGGCCAACCATCGCCTTGATGGTCGGGATCTGGGCGTAGCTATTGGAGAGGTTGCGCCAGGCGTTGATGCGCGCCTGCGCTGCTTCGACCTTGGCCTCTTCGCCAGGGTTGGCATGGTTGTCGAACACCGTGCGCAGCGAATCCGCGATCAGGTTTGAGGTGGCGGTGATGCAGCCGGCGCCGCCTTCGCGCAAAAGCGGCAGCATCAGCGGATCAGCACCTGGGAAGACGGCGAAGCCCGGATAGGCCTGCACCAGCGCCTGCATATTGGCGAAATCGCCCTTGGATTCCTTGATGCCGACAACCGTCTTTGGGAAAGCCTCGATAAGCCGGCCGACGAGCTCGACCGACAATGCAATGCCCGACACCTGGGGGATGTGGTAGAGCACGACCTTGAGCCGATCGTCTGCAACGCCTTCGAGGATGCGCGAATAGGCGTCGAACAAGCCATCGTCGGACACGACCTTATAGTAGAAGGGCGGCAGCATCACGACCTTGTCGATGCCGATCGAGAGCGCATGGCGGGTCAGCTCGATGGTTTCGGGAATGGCGGCGACGCCGGTGCCGGGCATCAACTTGTCAGCCCCAACGCCTGCCTTGACGACGCTTTCCAGCATCGCCTTGCGCTCGCCGAGCGAGAACGAGTTGGCCTCGCCCGTGGTGCCGAGCAGGGCGACGCCATGGCAGCCTTCATCGAGCAGCCTTTGGCAATGCTTGGCGAGCAGGCCGTGATCGGGCGAGAGGTCGGCGTTGATGGGTGTGGCGGCGGCGGAAAAGACGCCCGAGATTGCGAATTTCGTCATGCTGTCACCCGAGGCGTTCCGGCGAGCTTGCGCGCATAGGCGATCGCCGCATTCATGTTGACGTGGTTGGCCTTGCCGGTTCCGGCAATGTCGAAGGCGGTGCCGTGGTCGACCGAAGTGCGGTCGATGGGCAGGCCGAGCGAGATGTTGACGCCGGTTTCGAATGCAACCAGCTTCATCGGGATGTGGCCCTGGTCATGGTACTGCGCGACGACGAGGTCGAAGGCGCCGGAATAGGCGCGGTGGAAAACCGTATCCGGCGGCACCGGGCCGTAGGCATCGATGCCCTCGGCCTTGGCCGCGGCAACGGCAGGGGCGATGAACTGGTCATCTTCGGTGCCAAACAGGCCGTTTTCGCCGCAATGCGGGTTGAGGCCGGCGACCGCGATGCGTGGGCTTTCGATGCCGATGCGGCGCAGGTGGCGATAGCCGGTGCGGATGGTCTCGAGGATGCGCTCGGGCTTCACCCGCGCAATCGCCTCTTTCAGCGACACATGAGTCGAGACGTGAATGACCGACATGCGCTCGGCGGCGAGCAGCATCCAGGATGAGCGCGAGCCAGTCAGATGCGCCAGCATGCCAGTGTGGCCGTCATAGTGATGGCCGGCGAGGTTCAGTGCTTCCTTGTTGATGGGAGCGGTGACGATGCAGCCGATCTCGCCCGCGGTCGCTGCTTCCACCGCACGGGCGATGAAACGGAACGAGGCGTCGCCGGCGCGGATGTCGATCTTGCCGAAGGCGATCGGGTCGCCATCGATGGCGACATGCTCGACGGCAACAGTATTGGCACCGTCGGAGACAGGCGCAAACTTCAGCGGTGCGCTGACGATGCTGGCTGCCGCTTCAAGGCTGTCGCGGTTGCCGAACACGCGGATGGTGRCGCGGTCGGCGGCGCTCATCTCGGCCAGCGACTTGCAGATGATCTCGGGGCCGACGCCTGCCGGGTCCCCCATGGTGATGCCAATCGTGCGGCTCGTCATCGCTCCCTGTCCGTCTGTCTGCCGGCGACGCCCGTGGCGCGCGGCGATCTGGAATCCTCCCGAGCGCATGCACCCAGTGGGTGCCAACTGCACTTGGCCTATGGCCGGAAACTGACCACAAGCAGACAAGTTGTCAAGTTGCTTTTTCCTGATGAATTTGAATGATGGTCGCGTAGAGCCAATTAAATTATTGATTTTACGACATTAAATCTGCGTCATTTTACCGATAGCTAATTTTTCTGTGTCGCAAGCCAAAAAAATGAATTGACATGTTTACAATATGGCGGCATTTGTTCGGCCACGGTTGCCGCTTCCGCGTCTGTTGCCTTTCGACCGACCAGAGCATCGCCGTTCACGGGTTTCAGGGAGGAAATGTGATGTCGAAACGGAACACCGAGACTCAGTCGCGTGCCGGGATGAACCGCCGCGATGCGCTCAGGCTCGGCCTGGGCGGCGCAGTGGGCTTCACGCTGCTCGGCCTCAATGCCAAGATCGTCTTCGCGCAAGAAGGACAGGTGCTGAAGGTTGCCAATCCGGCCTTCAACCAGGACTGGTCTCCGTTGCGCGGCGGTGGCGTGCCCTATCGCTGGAACTCGGCCTGGTGGGCCTCGCCGATGTATTTCGACAGCGAAGGCAAGATCCATCCTTACGTCTTCACGAGCTGGGAAGGTTCGGCTGACTCGAAGACCTGGACTTTCAAGCTCGACCCCAAGGCGACCTTCTCCGACGGCAGCAAGATCACTTCGGCAGATGTCGCAGGTTCGTGGAACGTTGCGGCGATGCCCGGCACCAAGAGCCAGCGCGCAGACCAGGTGCTCGGCAAGGTCGCTGGCTTCGCCGAAGTGACCGGCGGCAGCGCCAACACCATTTCCGGCGTCACCACGCCTGACGAAGGCACCGTCGTCGTGACGCTGAACGAAGCCGACCCGATCTATTTCATGCGGGTTGCCAACCACATCGTGCCGATAACCAAGGCCTCGCAGTCGCGCGGCGAGGATGGCAACGAGATCCAGGACTGGTTCACGCCCGACGCAGGTGCCGTCTATTCCGGCCCGTTCAAGCTGACCAGCATCGACATTGACGGCGGCAAGCTGGTGTTCGAGCCGAACGAGAACTTCTTCGGGCCGAAGCCGAAGCTCGCCCGCATGGAGATCACCTCGATCGAGGACAACGTCACGGCCACCTCGCTGCTCAAGTCGGGTGAGTTCAACGCCCACACCGAGCTGGTCACATCTACAATCGTGCAGGATCTTGGCGCCGAGTTCGCCTCGGGTCCGCTGATCCCGACCAGCCAGCACTTCTGGTTCAATTCCAAGCGCGCGCCGATGGACGATCCGAAAGTTCGCCAGGCGCTGATCATGGCGGTCGACCGCGACGGCCTGATGAAAGCCTCGTTCCCCGACGGCCCGCACAAGAAGACCGACCAGGTCATCAACTCGGTACCCGGCGCCGATAATTCCGGCTTCGAGCCTTACCCCTACGATCCGGAAGGCGCCAAGAAGCTGCTCGCCGAGTCGACCTATGGCGGTCCCGAGCGCCTGCCCAAGATCCTGTTCGTCGGCATTTCTTCGCCGGCCAACGAGGCGGCCGCCCAGTTCATCGCCGAGCAGTGGCGCCAGAATCTCGGCATCACCGCCGTCGATATGAAGCCGCAGCAGGACGCTTATGCCGGCCCCGACCAGAACTCGGTGCAGATCTTCCGCGACGACGTCGGCACCCGCGTGCCGGATGCCGCAAGCTATCTCGCTGGCTCGATCGCCTCGACTTCGTCCAACGCCCAGAACAAGCTGGGCGGCTACAAAAACGACAAGGTCGACCAGCTGCTGGCCGAAGCCGCGACCAAGGCGGCGGACGATCCGCAGCGCATCGCCCTCGCCCAGGAAGCCCAGAAGGCCTTCCGTGAGGACTGGACCTTCATCCCCTGGTACGCGCAGGCGATGTCGCGCTGGGCCAATGCCAATGTGAAGGGCATCGACAAGAACCTCGACTGGCAGGTTGTCGCGCCTTGGGAAATCACCGTCGGCTGATGCCCCGGTAAAGCGCACGGGGGCTTGTCCCCCGTGCTACTCTCTCGAACTGATACCGTGCGGTGGGAGGCCGCCCGCCATGCTGCGTTATATTGCAACACGGCTGCTGCTGTGGATCCCGTCCGTTCTGCTGGTCATGCTTGCCGTCTATGCCATGGCCTATTTTGGCGCTGGCGACCCGATCAAGCTGATCTTCCTGCGTGCGCCCGGCGACGTCGCCTACAATCCCGAAAAGATCGAGGCGATCCGTGATGCCGCTGGCCTGAACCGGCCGTTCCTCGTCCAGTTCGGCAGCTACATCCTCAACCTCTTGCAGGGCAATTTCGGCAACTCGCTGACCTCGGGCCGCTCGGTCTGGGCGATGGTTTCGGCCGCCGCACCTGTCTCGTTCAAGCTCGGCCTCTGTGCCGTGGTGCTGACCGCAATCGTTGCGGTGCCCCTCGGCATGATCGCGGCGATGAACCAGAACACCAAGATCGATTACACGATCCTCGGTTCGGCGCTGTTCTTGTGGGCCATCCCCGCCTATGTCGCCGGTCCGCTTTTGATGGTGGCGCTGATCTTCGTCCTGCCCGGCGGCAAGGTTCCCTATGGCTGGGGCGGCGTCTTCGACCTGCGCATCCTGTTGCCGCTGCTCGTCCTCTCGTTTCAACCGATTGCACTGATCGTGCGCCAGACGCGCGCCGCCGTGATCGAGGTGCTATCTGAGGATTTCGTCCGCACCGCCCGCGCCAAGGGCGTGCCCGAAATGGTGGTGGCCTTCCGCCACATCCTCAGGCCCGTGCTGACGCCCGTCGTCACCCAGCTCGGCCTGATCATGATCACCATCGTCAACGGCGCGATCTTCGTCGAGCTGGTGTTCGGCCTCCCTGGCCTCGGCCGCTTGACGGTCTCGGCGCTCACAAATTCCGACTATCCCGTCATCCTGGCCATCACGCTGATCGGCTCCTTCCTGGTGATGCTGTCGAACCTTCTTGTAGACGTGCTCTACCCACTGCTCGATCCACGCGCCAACGACACGATGAGGAGCCGCTGAAATGACGATCACTCCCGTCAATCTCTCCTCGTCAGTGGCCGACGACGAGCTCCCCGTCAGCTTGTGGCGCGATGCCTGGCACCGCCTGCTGCGCAACAAGCTGGCGGTCGCCGGTCTCGCCGTTGTCATCCTGCTCGCCTTCGTCGCCGTTTTCGGCCCCTGGCTCACGCCCTACGACTTYCTCACCCAGGACCTCAACGCCCGCAACCAGGCGCCATCGCTTGCGCACCTCTTCGGCACCGACGATCTCGGCCGCGATGTGTTCTCACGCGTTGTCTATGGCACCCGAACCGCCTTCGTCGTGGCGATCGTGGTGACGACGATCGCCGTCGTCATCGGCGTCACCCTCGGCGCCATGGCCGGCTTCTTCGGCGGCCTGTTCGACCGCATCGTCATGTGGTTCACCGACATGACAATGTCTGTGCCCAACCTTCTGCTGGTCGTCGTCATCAACGCCTCGCTGAAGACGCCCATCACCGCATGGATGGAGGCGCGCTATCAGGCGACGCTCAACCCGTTTTACCGCGAAACCATCTGGGTCGACTTCCTGCTGGTATTCGGCTCGATGGCACTGATCAGTTGGCCACCCTATGCCCGCCTCGTCCGCGCCCAAGTGCTGTCGATCCGCGGTCGGCCTTATGTCACGGCGGCGCGCGCGCTCGGCCTGACCAACCGCCTCATCCTGATGCGCTACATCGTGCCCAACGCCATCGGCCCGCTGATCGTTTCGGTCAGCGCTGGCCTCGGCACCGCGATGGTTCTGGAAAGCGCCTTCTCCTTCCTCGGCGTCGGCGTCAATCCGCCCACGCCCAGCTGGGGCAACATGATCTCCGACGGCCTGCGCGTCTGGCAGCACTATCCACATCTGCTCGCCGCACCCGCAGCCGTGCTCGGCCTCGCCACTGTCGCCTTTTCCTTCCTCGGCGACGGCCTCAACGACGCTCTCAACCCGAGGGGCAGCAAATGACCGCTCCCGAAATCCAGAAGCCGCTGCTCGACGTTCGCGGCCTGACAATCGAGATCGAAACCCGCCGCGGCCCGGCCATCATCGTCGACGGCATCAACCTCACCGTCGGCAAGGGCGAGACAGTCGGCGTCGTCGGCGAATCCGGCTGCGGCAAGAGCCTGACCATGCTCTCCCTGGTGCGGCTGCTGCCAAACAAGATCAAGGTGAAGGGCGGCACAGCCGAATTCGCTGGCCGCGACCTGCTCAAGATGTCGAAGTCGGAGCTGCGCCAGGTGCGCGGCGGCAAGATCGGTTTCGTCTTCCAGGATCCGATGACTTCGCTCAACCCGGTCATGCGCATCGGCGACCAGCTCTGCGAGCCACTGATCTACCATCGCAACATGAACAAGGCTGACGCCCGCAAGCGCGCGATCGAATTGCTGAGGCTGGTCGGTATCCCGGGCCCGGAGCAACGTATCACGGCCTATCCGCACGAACTCTCGGGCGGCATGCGCCAACGGGTGATGATCGCCATGGGCCTTGCCTGTGACCCGGAACTGTTGATCGCCGACGAACCGACGACTGCGCTCGACGTCACCATCCAGGCGCAGATCGTCGACCTGGTGAAGGATCTGCGCAAGAAGCTCAACATGTCGGTGGTGTGGATTACCCACGACCTCGCGCTGATCGCTGGATTGGTCGACCGCGTCGCCGTGCTCTATGCCGGAACTGTAGTCGAGGACGCGCCGGTCGGCGAACTCTTCGCCCGGCCGACGCATCCCTACACGCGCGGCCTGCTGGCCTCGATCCCGAAGCTGTCCGACGAGCGCGCCAGCCGGCTGTCTTCTATCGGCGGCACGCCACCCGAACCGGGCCGCCGTCCGAAGGGCTGCCCGTTTGCGCCACGCTGCGCCCTGGCCGAAAGCATCTGCCACGAACGCGTGCCGGTGCTCGAGCCGGTCGCAGGCACCAGYGGCCACCGCGTCGCCTGCTTCGTCGCCCAGCGCCAGATGAAGGAGGCCGCGTGATGGCTGCCGAACCGCTGATCAGGGTAGAGAATCTCGTCAAGCATTTCGTCGTCCGCCTCGGCGCCTTCGGCGAGCGCGGCGCCACCGTTTATGCGGTGGACGACGTGAACTTCGACATCTTCGCCGGAGAGACCCTGTCGCTGGTCGGCGAATCCGGTTGCGGCAAGTCGACGACGGGCTTCACCCTGCTCAACCTGCAGAAGGCGACTTCGGGCAAGGTCATCTTCCAGGGCGAGAACATCGTCTCGCTCGACGAAAAGCGCATGCGGCCCTATCGCCGCGAGTTGCAGATCGTCTTCCAGGACCCCTATTCGACGCTCAATCCGCGCATGACCATCGGTGAGGTGGTGGGCGAGCCGATCCTGTTCCACAAGCTCTCCACCAGGGCCGAGCTGCCGGAGCGGGTGTCACGCCTGCTCGCCRATGTCGGCCTGCCCGCCCGTTTTGCCCAGCGTTATCCGCACGAACTCTCGGGCGGACAGCGCCAGCGGGTGGCGATTGCCCGGGCGCTGGCCTGCCAGCCCAAATTCATCGTCTGCGACGAGGCCATCTCGGCGCTCGACGTCTCGGTGCAGGCGCAGATCATCAACCTTCTGCTCGACCTGCAGGAAAAATACGGGCTGACCTACCTGTTCATCGCCCATGATCTTGCCGTGGTCCGCCACATCAGCACCCGCGTCGGCGTCATGTATCTCGGCCGAATGGCCGAACTCGCGACCCGCGAGCAGCTGTTCTCCAACCCGCTCCACCCCTACACCAGGGCGCTGCTTTCGGCCGTGCCCGAGGCCGATCCGGAACTGGAAAAGACGCGCCAGCGCCAGATACTCACCGGCGACGTGCCAAGCCCGCTTGCGCCGCCCACCGGTTGCCGCTTCCACACGCGCTGCCCCATCGCCATGGACAAGTGCAAGGCGGTCGTGCCCGAATGGCGCGAGGTCGTTCCCGGCCACCACGTCGCCTGCCATGCGGTGGAAATGGAAGCGGCTGGATGACTCTGATGCTCGCCATCGTCGCCGACGACCTGACCGGAGCGCTCGACACGTCGGCGCCCTTCGTCGCGTCGGGCCTCAAGGTGGCGGTGGCAATGACCCCCGAAGCGACCGGCAAGGCGCTGGCGAGCGCTCCCGATGTCTTTGCCGTTAGCACGGCGTCGCGGGCACTACCCGCGGAAGTCGCAGCGGCAAGGGTGCGCGAAGTCGCTAGCCGGTTCATGCCGCATACGCCCGGCATCGTCATGAAGAAGATCGACTCCCGGCTGAAAGGCAATGTCGGCGTGGAAGCCGACGCGCTGGCCGAGGCATCGGGGCGCGATGCGCTCGTCGTGGCGCCTGCCGTTCCCGACCAGGGCCGCACGACGCGCGACGACGCTGTCGTCGGCCGCGGCGTCGATGCGCCAGTGCCGGTGCTGGCGACATTTGCCGGCCTGTCCAGGCGCGTCTCCGTGCGCAACGCCGCCAACGACGCCGATCTTGACCAAGTCATCGCCGATACCGACTGGAGCAACAACGTTGCGGTCGGGGCGCGGGGACTGGGTCTGGCCTTCGCCCGCCATCTCCACCACAACAGGAACTCTAGGCCCGCCGATGCACCGACAAGCGACCAGAACGTGCTATTCGCCTTCGGCTCGCGCGACCCCATCACCGACCAGCAGGTTGCCCGATTGGTCGATGATAATCCCCACGTTCAGCTCGTCGACGCCTTGAACGGCCGCTTCGCCTTGCCCGCCGACAGCACTCTGCCAACGGTTGTTCGCTGTACCGGTGACATGGTCGAGGAGCCGGCCCGCATCGCCGCGCGTTTCGCCATGGGAATAGCCGCGGCCGTTGAGCGGCTCCGCCCCTCCTCGCTTGTCATGGGCGGCGGCGACACGGCACTCGCCATACTTGGCGCGCTTGGCGCCGACGTGCTATTTCCGCAGGGCGAGGTGGCGCCGGGCTTGCCCTGGTTTACCATCGCGACACGCCATGGCGAAGGGCTGCGCTGTGTCGTGAAATCCGGCGGATTCGGGAAGGTCGCGGTTCTCTCCGACCTCTTGCGTATGCCGAGCCGGGAACAGGCGGAACACACATGACGACCGAATTGCAGCAGGACGGAACGGAGCCGGATGCGGCCGAAACCGGCGAAAAGCCGGGCAGCGGCCACAAGGGCGCTTCCAAGGCGCCGAAGCTGGTCGACAAGGTGTTCGACCAGCTGCAGGAGCGGATCGTCTCGGGCGAGTTCCCCTCGGGCTCTAAGCTGCCGGGCGAGCACGATCTCGCGACGCTGCTCGGCGTGTCACGGCCGGTGGTGCGTGATGCGCTGGGCCGCCTGCGTGACGTCGGCCTCGTCTATTCCCGCCAGGGCTCGGGAACCTATGTCCGCGTCTTCGACACCCAGAAGACCAGCCTCGGCTTCTCCCCGGTCAAGACGATCGCCGACATCCAGCGTTGCTACGAGTTCCGCCTGACAATCGAGCCGGAGGCCGCTTATTTCGCCGCTCTGCGCCATGACGCTGCCGCGATGCAGAAGATGCGCGCCGCTCTCTCCGAACTGCGCGACGCGACGCGCGACCAGACCCACCGATCCGATGTCGACTTCCTGTTCCATCGCTCGGTGGCTGAGGCCGCCAACAACCACTATTACACCGCTTGCCTCGACGCACTGCGCCAGCACATCGCCGTCGGCATGAATCTGCACGGTCTCTCCCTGATGGGGCCGCTGACCAAGCTCGAACAGGTCTATGACGAGCATCGCGGTATCTGCGACGCCATCGCTGCGGGTGAGGCGGAGCTGGCGCGCAACCGCATGCGCGAGCATCTCGAAGGCTCGCGCAACCGCTTGTTCGAAAACAAGGTGCTCGACCTCTCGCGCTGACCCCGGGTCGGCAGAACTCCAGCCGCTCAGGCGGCACGACAGGAAAGAACGATGACAACGACGATCGTTACAGTCGGCGGCCGGATGGCCGCCGAGGGCCTTGCCATGCTTGAAGATGCCGGAGTTGCGTGCATCTCGACGGAGCCTTATCCCGCGAAATCCGAAGTGCTGGAACTGATCGAGCAGCACCAGCCGGCAGCACTTGTGGTGCGGCTGGTGGAGCTGGTCGACAGCGACATGCTGTCGGCGTCGCGCAATCTCAGGATCGTCGCCAAGCATGGCGTCGGCACTAACGACATCGACGTCACTGCCGCAAAGGCGATGGGCATCCCCGTCGTCATGGCGACCGGAGCCAATGCCCATTCGGTGGCCGAACACGCGCTCGGGCTGATTCTGGCGCTGACCAAGGATTTTCTGCGCCAGGACGGCCATATCCGCAACGGCCTGTGGGACAAGAAGCTCTATGCTGGGCGCGAGCTGCGCGGCCAGAAGCTCGGCCTCGTCGGTTTCGGCCTGATCGGCCAGATCCTTGGCCGAATGGCCGCTCCTATCGGGCTGCAAGTCTCGGCCTACGATCCGTTCGCGCCGGACGAGGCCTTCGCCCAAGGCGTCACCCGCGCCGGGTCGCTCGATGTCCTGTTCGCCGAAAGTGACGTTGTCAGCCTGCACTGCCCTTTGACTGAGGGCACGCGCGGTCTGATCGGTGCACACGAGATCGGGCTGATGAAGCCCACGGCCATCCTCATCAACACTGCGCGCGGCGAGGTCGTCGACGAGCCGGCCCTGATCGCTGCCCTTGAGGCCGGGCGCATCGCCGGCGCCGGCCTCGACAGCTTCGCCGAGGAGCCGCCGGTCGCAAGCCTGCTTTGGCAGCTGCCCAACGTCCTGCTTACGCCCCATGTCGCCGGCGTCACCGAGGACGCGCGCCGCGCCGTCTCGATCATGACCGCCGGCAACGTGCTTGCCTTCCTCCGCGGCGAGCAGCTCGCCCAGAATCTCTATGCAAGGGTATGACCATGGCCTCCGATGACACGCGTCACGACGTCGATACGCTGACCGACCTCGCTTTCGCCATCTTCAAGGCGGCGGGCCTCGAGCCTGACAAGGCCCATGCAGTGGCCGAGATCCTGGTCGAAGCCGACCTGATGGGCCACACCACCCATGGACTGGCATTGGCGCCATGGTATCTCGACAGCATCCGCAACGGCGTCATGACCAAATCAGGCGCACCCCGGGTGATCTCGGATCGCGGTGCCTGCGTCGCCTGGGACGGCTTGCGCCTGCCCGGCGCCTGGCTGACGGCGACGGCGATGGACCTCGCCGTCGAGCGCGCCGCGACCTACGGCACCGTCACCGTCGCCATCGGTAACAGCCATCATATCGGCTGCCTCGCCGCCTATCTCACCCGGGCTACCGATCGCGGCTATATCGCGCTGCTGACAAGCTCCAGCCCGTCGGGCGCTTCGGTCGCCCCGTTCGGCGGCACGCGCGGCGTCTTCACGCCGAACCCCATCGCCGCCGGCATCCCGACCGACGGCGACCCGATCCTGATCGACGTCAGCGCCTCGATCACCACCAACAATATGAGTTCGCGTCTCATCGCCGAAGGGCGAAAGTTCGAGCACCAATGGCTGCTCGACCGCGATGGCAAGCCGACAGACGATCCGAATGTGCTGAACGACGGTGGCACCATCCTGCCCGCCGGCGGGCTCGACCACGGCCAGAAAGGCTACGCACTGGCCATATTGGTGGAGGCGCTGACCCAGGGACTCGCCGGCTTCGGCCGTGTCGACAAGCCTGAGGGCACCAACGCTTCAGTCTTCCTGCAGGTCATCGACCCCAGCGCTTTTGCCGGGGAAGCGGCATTTGTCCGCCAGACCGGCTGGCTGGCTAATGCGTGCCGAAACAACCCACCGAGGCCAGGCGTCGACCGAGTAAGGTTGCCTGGCGACAGCGCTGCCAGGCGCAAGCAAAAGGCGCTCGTTGAAGGCATAGGTCTACATGAGGGGGTCCTCCACAAATTGATTGCAGAAGCCATTCGGCTTGGCGTCGACGCCAGGCCCGGCATTCAAGATGCCTTGCTGCTCGACGGACGCGTTTAGTTCTGCAAAAAATCTGAGTGGTCAATCGATAACGAGGCAGCGCGAAACTCCGTTATTTCAGATGGCGGCGGATAATGGAGATCGCGCGCAGCTGAACGCGCTGATCGACCGCCGCTTCAATGATCCCTTAATGACAGCGGCGAAGACACCGAAGCCGACAAGCTGGCCCGGGCCAGGCACCGCTACTGGGCGCTGTCTTCTACAGCACGCCGGCGTTCGAACTAGCCTGGGAGAGCTTCGCCAGCACAAGGACACCCTACTCGCGATCCAGGATCGTGTGGGCCTTTTTGGCTACGACAATGAGGGGCAGGTACCCGCTTTGTCGGCGAAGACGATCTATCGCGTTATGGACAGTTTCGTTGGCAAGTGGCCAAAGGTGCCGTTGCCGAGCAGCTGGGGTTCTGGCTCTCCGAAAGGCGAAGTCGCCTATCGGTTCCTTCATCGTCTTCCGTGGCGGCTAGGCAGTGACACCCCTCGCGGAAGCTTCCAATGATCGAGCGTATGCTGGAGACCGCGCGCTTTGCGGATTTCCGGGAGAGGCTGCTCACATTGCGGGACGCACGACGCCAGCTCGCGCTACAGGATTTCAGAGCAC
>NZ_JBFUKO010000027.1:0-22997 GCF_056400805.1 Aminobacter sp. P4_H6_2 | reverse complement strand
AGATAGAAGGCCTCTTCCAGGGCGTGTTTCACGATGCCAATGGGCGCCCCGAATATTACCGCCTGCGTGAGAAAGAGAGCGGCATAGTCGTTCATCGCGACCATGCAGCCTATGATCGGCATGGCAGGCAGGCCGTCATTCATGCGTTCGACCCGATGGACGCGGGGGATGTGCGCGGGATAAGCCGCCTGGCTTCTGCCTTTCGGCGAGAAATCCAACGAGAGATCCTCGTCGACACCACCATTCAGGTCGGCATCCTGCAGACGATGTATGCGTTCGCGCTGACTAGCTCCATGCCTTCAGCGGAGGCATTCGAGGCCCTGGAGTCCATCGAAGACAAGGATTTCAAAAGCGAATTCCGGGGCTACCTGCTTGGCTCGCTTGAGCGCGCCGCGGAAGGCGAGATCGCCATTAGCGGTGATCCTCGGGTTTCGCATCTCGCGCCCGGCGAGAAGCTCGAGATGCTCACGTCGCGGACACCCGGCCCAGACTTTGTGCCAGTGAACCGTGAACTGTCTCGCGAAATGGCGCGCGCCATCGGCATCTCGATGGGCGGTTTCACACTGAACTACGAGAATGCCACCTATTCGTCGGTGCGGATGGAAACCGCGTCCATCTACCCTGTCGCCGTACGCCGACGCGAACGCGTGGCGGCTCCGATCATGCAGGCAGCGTACGAGAGCTGGTTCGACGAGGAGGTCGGAGAGGGCCGCATCCAGGTGAAGGGTGGATACGAGGTGTTCCGCGCTCACCGCGAAGCGTTCTGCTGGGCCCTTTGGCAAGGGCCGGCGAAGCCGACGGCGGATGATCTGAAAAGCGCCAAGGCCTCGACCGAGCGTCTTCAGAACGGCACCAGCACGCTCGCGGACGAATGCGCCGAAAATGGCAAGGACCCCGACGAGGTGTTCGAGCAGCGGGAACGCGAGCACAAGAGATACCTCTCGGCCGGCATGCCTTCGCCCTTCGTACGTGCGACGGGCGGCGGAAAACCCGAGCCGGATGACGAGGAAAAACCTAGCAACAAGAAGCTGGAGAAAGCCTAATGGCCATGATCGACATCAATGGCCAGCAGGTCGACGACAGCAAGCCCTGCGACATCGCCAAGGCCTTGCGATCGGCGATGATTACGGTCGCCACCGGCGGCACGATCACCGTTGCCCGGTTCGGCGAGGACGAAATGCGCTACGGCGGCGCGAACGTGACCATGCTCCGTGAGCTGGTCTCGCACTACGAAGGCCAGTGCCTCATGGCTTCCGGCGAGCGTCGACGCTTTGCCAAAACCATGCGCTTCGTAAGGTAAAACCGATGTCCTTTGATCGCATCTGCAGCGTGCTATTCGAACAGCCGCACTTTTACCACCCGCGCAAAGCGGAAACGGTCGTGCGCATGTTGGGCCCACGCCTTACCGGTTTCCCTATCACCGTCGTCAATGGCGAGGGATCGGTCGAGCATACGGCCTTTGCCAATGGGCGCCCGTCCGCCGGTATCGTCGGCGATCGCCTTGGGCGCGCTTATGATCGTGCCGGCGTTGCTCCGTTCGACATGATCGAAGGCGTAGCAGTCATACCGATCGAGGGCACCTTGGTGCAAAAGGGCGCTTGGATCGGAAGCTCGTCCGGTGAAACATCGTACCAGGGCCTGCAGACGCAGATCGCACGCGCGCACCGTGACGACGTCAAGGGCGTGGTGTTCGAGGTCGACTCGTTTGGTGGAATGGTGAATGGCGGTTTCGAGGCGGCGTCGGCCATGCGCGCCCTGTCGAAGGCAAAGCCGACCATCTCGATTCTGACCGACTATGCCTATTCCGCGGGGTATCTGCTCGCCAGCCAGGCGCGCCAGATCGTGATGCCGGAATTTGGCGGCACCGGCTCCATTGGCGTTGTGATGATGCATGCCGATTTCAGCGGCAACCTCGAGCAGGACGGCATCAAGGTGACGTTCATTCATGCCGGCAAGCACAAGGTCGAAGGTAGCCCCTTCCTGCCTCTGCCAGCTGAACTTCGTGGCCGCTGGCAAACACAAGTCGAGACGATGCGCGACAGGTTTGCCGCCGTCGTCGGACAGGGCCGTGGTGCCCGCATGACGAAGGCTGCGGCGCTGAAGACCGAGGCGCAGTCCTATGATGCCAACGAGGCCCTCGAGCTTGGTCTCGTAGACGCGGTCGCCGATCCGCAGGAGGCCTTTGCCGCCTTCATCAAGGAAGTGAACCGGAGACACTGAAATGGCCAGAACCATGCTGGCTGTGGTTCGCGAGGCAGTCCTCGCGAGCGCGGCCGAAGATTGCCCGAACACGGGCGAAACCGGCGCCGCGGCGCCCCAACCCGAGGACGTGAAAATGTCTGGAGACCAAAAGCCCGCCGGCGGCGACAGTAAGAATGCCGGCATTTCACAGGCCGAACACGACGCCGCGGTGAAAGCCGCGACCGAGACCGGTCGCGCAGAAGGCGCCAAGGCGGCATCCGACCGTCTGTCGGCGGCGCTCGGCGCCGAGGGCGTCAAAGGCGATGCCGGACGCATGAGCGCTGCGCTGGAACTGGCGACCAAGTCGCCGGGCATGTCCGACGATGAGGTTGCCGCATTCGTATCGGCCAATGTCGCCGCATCCGTTGCCAAGGGCTCGGAGGCGGCTGGCTACGAGGCTGGGCGCCTAGCGGCGGCACCGCATGCCCGTCCGTCCGGCGACAAGCCGGGCAGCAAGAAGGCCACCATCGACACCGGCGGCATTTACGCTGCCCGTCGCAAGCAGACCCAGGAGGGTTGAGCCATGCTCGACAAAAAGGTTGAAGGGCTGCGCGCGCTGGCCTTTGTGCTCTCGGAAGGCAACGGCAAGATCTCGCGCGAGGTCGTAACCATCGCATCTGGTGCCGGTGTGCTCGACCCCGGCTTGGTGCTGGGACAGATCACGGCATCGAAGAAGTATGTCGGCTCACCCAATGCCCTAGTCGTCGGCAAGGAAGGCGCCGAGACTGCCAGCGCAGTCCTGGCTTACGGCGTCGATGCCACTTCGGCTGACGTTGAGGCCGTGATCATCAGGCGCGTCGCCGAGGTGAAGACGCCGATGCTGGTATTCGACGCATCCGTCAACGACGCCACCAAGCGGACCGCCAAGCTGACCCAGCTTGCCGCGGCCACCATCATCGCACGATAAGGGGGACTTCCATGTCCGGAATGGTAGACATTTGGGATGGTGATGGCTTCACCATTGAATCTCTGACGGCCTCGATCAACAGCGAGCCGTATCGCCCAGGTCAGGTTTCGGCCCTAGGCATCTTCGAAGAGGACGGCGTCACCACGACGCGCATCTCGATCGAAGAACGCAACGGCAAGCTAAGCCTGGTCGAGCCCAGCAAACGCGGCGGCCCCGGCGAAACCACGGGCGACGACGATCGTTCGCTCATTCCCTTCGATATCGACCACTTCCAGCGCGACGACTCGGTCAATGCCGACGAGGTCCAGAACGTCCGCGCCTTCGGCACCGAGAACCAGCTCGAGACGATCCAGGATCGTGTCGAGCGGAAGGGCAAGAGGCACGCGCAGGACTTGACGATGACGATCGAGCATCAGCGTGTCGGCGGCATCAAGGGCATCGTCACCTCGAAGAGCGGTAAGGTGCTGCACGATCTTTACAACCGGTTCGGCATTGCCGTGCCGGCACCGGTGTCATTCGAACTCGACGTCGAAACTACCAAGGTCGGCAAGATCTGGCAGGATGTGGTCTATTCGATCGAGGACGACCTGGATGAACCCTACAGCGGTCTCCACGTCTTTACGGGTCGCGACTTCCACCGTGACATGTGGCTGCACAAGTCGATCCAGGATACGTTCCTTTATCATGACGGCGCAGCGATCTTGCGGCAGGATGTGCCCGATATCTTCCAGTTCGGTGGGGCAACCTGGGAGCGCTACAAGACCGGGGCAAAGGCTACCACGGATCTCGGGGCGCCCTACATCGCAGCGAACGAGGCCCGCGTCATCGTCAAGGGCGTGCCGGATCTCTTCATCACCAGGTTCGCTCCGGCAGACTACGAAGAGACCGTCAACACGATCGGCCTGCCCTTCTACATGCGGCAGTACAAGAAGCCCAACGGCAAAGGCCGCGAGATCGAGGTACAGACGAACCCGATCAATCTCTGCACCAAGCCCAAGACGCTGCGCAAGCTGACGCTTACCTGATCGGTGGCCGGCTGCGCGGCGCGGCAGTTGCAAAAGAAGACGGGGCCGGCTGACGGCCCCGCTTCGTTTCCGGCGAGCGCGAACGCCGCGTTCCCCCGAGATGAAGGAGACGCAAAATGTCCAAAAAAATCTGCATCGCATTCCGCCATGGCGGCATCATTCCTGCCGCGGTTCTCGGCGTCAAAGAGGACAAGCCTCTGAACGCGCATGAACCGTTCGAGGTGCCGTCGGCCTACGGCCAGTCGCTGATCAACGACCGCTTTGCCTACGAAGCCCAGCTCGAAAAGAAGAAGGGCAAGGACAAGTCCGACGACGTTGCCAACAAGGCAATCGAGGCGGCACAGCAAAAGGTCGACGCGGCCAAGACCGCGCTCGCCTCCGCTGACATGGCTGACAAGCCTGCTGCCGAAGCTGTGCTCGCCCAGACCGAGGCCGAGCTGGCTAGCGCCACGGGCTGATATACATGCCCCCGGCACGTTTCCATGCAGTGCGCGACCGCGTCCTTGCCCAGGTCGACCAGCGCTTTGCCGAACGAGTCCTTTTGTCGTTCCTCGGCCCGGACGGCCGCCCGGATGCCAGCCGGCCCAGCGTTGAGATCGAGGCGCCGCTGCGGACCGGCGCCAAGGGCGCGACCAATATGGCGGGTGGCTTCTCCCAGAGTTGGCGCACGCGCCTCGCGGCGGGAAAGTCTCAGCTTCACATCGACCCTGTCGCCAATCCCGGGATCGTGTTGCGGCCAAAGGACAAGGTACGTGCCTTGAACCGGTTGGGACAGCCATGGTTCGAGGTCGTGCACATCGATGACCGGAACCATACCAGGCACATTGTCGAATTGAGCGAAGCATGAGCCTTGTCCGTATCGCGACCCGCACCGTGCTCGTCGAGGCGCTCAAGGGCCGGACGCTCGTCGGCGACAACGTACACGACAGCAAGATCGGCGTGCTCGACATCGCAGGTGACGGCACAATCCGGACCAGCGAGGACAAGCCATTTCTGGCTGTCTACACGGATGCTGCTCAGGCAACTGACATCGACATCCGGTCGATGAAGGAAAACGGGCAAACCGAGATCCTGTTCGAGATGGGCGTTACCGCGGCCATGACCGAAACCAACGCCGCTGGCGTGAGCCTTATCGTCGGTGTCGGCGTGCCCGCAACCGACAGGGCGCTGGAGTTCTTGCTCGACCTGCTGGCACGGCAGATAGCGGATATACTCACCGATCCTGATAGCGCCTGGGCAGAGTTGTATCGCGGGTTCGTCAGCCGGATCGTAAAGGTCGAGCGCGCACGGGCGGGTAACGTGGTGGATGGGCAGCGCCTGGCCGGCCAGCAGATCAAGGTCATCGCCGAGTTGATCGAAGATCCGGTAAAGGGCGAACCCCTTGCCGCCGATACTCCGTTCGCGCTGTTTCTGGCGGCGGTCGAGGCCTCTGATGACCAAGACATGCGGACGCAAGCGGCATTCATCCGCGCACAGCTGACGGGCACCAATGCGGACTGGCAGACACTGCAGCGTCGGCTTGGCCTCACGGGTGACGAAGTAACAGCACTCGGCCTTGCTCCACTCGGGCCCGAAGACCTCAGCAGCGTAACTATCTCAGCCGACGGTCGCCTAGACGTCTCGGTCGACGCCAATGTTTGACATCCTGGTCGGTATGAAGGCCGACATTGAGATGCTGAAGACAGCCTTCGGCAATTCAATGAAGGTTGGTCCAGTTGAAATAATTGACCCCAAGAAGGGCTATCGCCTCAACTTGGGCGACGGCCCGAACGGTCCGTTCCTTTCGCCCTGGTATCCGCATCCGGAATCTGGCGGAGGCACCAGCACCTGGTTCCCGCTGACCAAGGGCCAGATCGTCGGCGTTATGAACCCGAGTGGTGACGCTCGCCAGGGCGTGGTTTTTCGAGCCGGATTTTCGGGGCAAAACCCCCAGCCTTCCGAGGATCTGGCAATGAACATCTTCAAAGCCTTCGGTCTGACCGCGTCCGTGAAAGCCGGTCGACTGACCATTGATGGCGATCTGCTTGTCAGGGGCAATGGAGATTTTGAGGGTGGCTATGTCCGTCACAACGGCACGGCCATCGACGACAGCCATGTCCATGGCGGTGTCGAACGCGGCGGCAGCAAAACCGATGCGCCTGCCTGATCATGGAGAGCAGCATGCCGAAAAGCTTATTTCTCGTCCTCGACGGAATTGAATGGGTCAATGGCATGCGTGTGGCCGGGGACCGCAAGATCACATTGACCGAGGACGAAGCCCGCTTCGACCTTGATCACGGCCGCATTGCGCCCGCGACCAAGAGCAAGCCAGCCAAGCAGGAAAACGACGCCTGATGGTTGGCATCGATCGACGCACAGGCCACGTGATCGACAATCTTGCGTCCGCCTATCAGGGCGTCGAAGTGGCTCTGACGACCAGGATCGGCGAGCGCGTGATGCGGCGTGAATTTGGTGCCGGGATCGCGGAATTGCTTGGCCGCCTGATGACGCCGTCATTGTTCGTGGTGTTCCAGACCTTGATCGCCACAGCGATCGACCTGTGGGAGCCACGCTTTGCCGTCCGGAAGATCCATGTCCGCGGTTCCGCAGACCAGATCAGGTTGGGCAGTGCAGGCTTTGTCATTGAAGCCGACTATCGGCCGCGAGGGCATCACGGCGATCTTAGCGTCGAACGCGTCGTTACTTTTTCGCTTCGTTTGGCACAGGATAACTTCGTGGTGACGGCATGACCGAATTGCCAAAACCGCAGGTTATTGAAGAGCTGGACTTTGAGACGATCCTCACCGGGCGCGTTGCCGACATCAAGGGGCGTTTTGAAAGCGCCGGTGTCGACTATGACGTCGGTAACCTCGAAACCGATCCGGTCAAAATTGAACTGGAAGAAAACTCCTATCGCGAGACTCTGCTGCGCGCGCGAGCAAATGACGTTGCGCGGGCGAACATCCTGCCGTTCGCCATAGACAGCGACCTCGACTACCTGGCCGCCTTTTATGACGTGGTCCGCATGCCGGGCGAAACGGACGACAGGCTGCGGCTACGCGTAGTTCTTGAAATTCAGGGGCGCTCAACAGGCGGTACCGAGCCACGATACAAAGCGATCGCGATGAGGGCTGACCTTCGGATCAAGGATGTCGCGATCTACACCGTCGGACGTAATCCAACCATCAACGTCGCCGTGTTTTCGGTCGACAATAGTGGCGTTGCTGACCCGGCCCTGGTTGCAAAAGTGCAGGCCGCACTCGACGACCCGGCGAAGAGAATGGTCAACGACGTTATTGCGGTCCAGGCGGCCGCGCAGATCATCGCAAACGTCTCGGCCGACGTCTGGCTGCTGCCGGAGGCCAGCGCCGACGTGGTGGGGCAGATAGAGCCCGCCCTGCGCGACGCTTGGAGCCGTACTATGTCTCTGGGCCGCGACCTGACCACCGCCTGGCTCACCTCGGCAATGATGCGGCCAGGCGTGCAGCGCATCGAGCTGGTGCTCCCTGCCGGAACCGTTGTCGCGAATTTCCGTCAGGCAATCGCCATCGGAGCGGTTTCCATCAACTATCRTGGGCGGGACTACTGATGTTCCCCGTCCTCTTGCCTGGGAATGCGACAAAGTTTGAGCGTTGCATATCCGAATCCACCGCGCCGAAGCCCGAGCTGATCTCGGCTATCGATAGCATTCGCCGCGCCAAGCTGCTGACGAGGCCTCCTTCATTCCTGCCGTGGCTGGTTGAAGAGTACGGCCTCGGCGAGCTCACGCCGTACCTGCCCAACCTCTACCAGCTGCTCGACGCCGGCATCGATTGGCAACGGGTTCGTGGCACGCCGCGGGCGATCGAAATGGGCCTGGGCTGGCTGGGCTACACCGCCGCCTTGGAAGAGGCTTCCACGGAGCGCCGCTTCTGGAACTCCTTCCAGCTGCGGTTTCCAGCCCTTCCGACCAACGACACTCCGGATCTCGAGCGGATCGAAGGCATCGTCACGCTGTCGGTGCCATTGCGTTCCAAGTTCCGGCGCGGCGTCCACCTCTATGACGTCGGCCCCCTCGAGGGGGATCACTCTCGGCTTGACGGATCGATGCTCGATTTCGAGAGCGGCGTGAAGGTGACCGCCGGCACCCGGCTTTTCCCGGAAGGCGCGATTTGGTCATTCGGACGCGAAGTTGAATTCGACCATCTGCTGACCCAGGCTGAAGGTGAGGCCATCGGCAACTGGTTGGATCCGGTCGGCGAGGCGGGTGCTCTACACTGGATCGCGATGACCTATCCATGGGTCGGTGCGACCTTCCCATGGGCTGCTTCGCCCGAGGTCCAGCGCCGCGCTCTGATGGCTGGCTGGTTTGCCGGCAGGGTTGTCTATCTCTGCCTCCGCGATGCCGCCGGCGTGGTCATTGGCTATCGGCGCTGCCGTGCCGTGCGGCCAGTCAACGTGAAGGCCGAGGGTGCCTACCTTCATGGCGGCAACAGCTACGACCCATCGCCCTCCGGCGGTCGCGTCTACATCGAAGCAATGACGCAGTTCGATGACGCCGACGGCGTCACCGCTGCTTCCGTTTCGCTCGTAATCAACGCCGCACCAGCGCCTGGCATCAAGCCGGGCAAGAAGTGGCTTCAGGCCGACGAACTCGTGGGTGGCCAGGCAATAGCCGAGCGCCCTGTTTCCATTCCGCTCCGCCGCACCGTGCGTGAGCGGGTCAAATTCCTTGTGAGGTTCTGATGTTCGAACACGAGAGCGGGCTGCCGAACGCCTTTGCCCGCGCCAAGGGTAAGTCCGAGCAGCAGTCTGTCGTCTTCTACGGCCGGCGGCCGCTGATCCAGGGCGCCGAACTCAACGACCTGYAAGACATCATCCGAGGCCGGCACGACCGTCTCGGGCGCCTCATTGCCAACGATGGCGATCGGGTCGAGGCAGCCTCCGCTGTGGTCGACCAGACTGCAGGAACCGTCACGCTGACCGCCGGCCTGATCTATGTGGCCGGCGACACGTTCCCGGTTGTTGAGAAGGTGCTCTCGGGCATTCCCATGGTCGGCCGCGTTGAGGTTGGCGTGCGCCTGACCCGCAACTGGATCACGGCCGATGACGATGAGAGTCTGGAGGGCCAAGTTCCAGGCTCTCTTGCCGAAGGCGAAGACGGAGCCGCTCGCGAAGTTGCTACGATCGCATGGGCACATGCCGGCGATGGCGGGCTGGGTGAGTTCCACCAGGTCTATCTCCTCCAGGACGGCACGATCCTCGACCAGACGCCTCCGCCGCAGCTTTCGGGCATGGCACAGGCTCTGGCGGCCTACGACCGCCCGCACGGCCACTACATCGTGTCCGGGTGCCGCGTGACCGCCCTTGGCGCCGATGCCGGCAACCAGGTCTTTTCGGTAGAGCAGGGCGAAGCCAACATCATGGGCTTCAAGGTCACCCGTTTTGCAGCTCTACGTCATGCCGAGCCGGAGGTTTGGGACGTCGGCGCAGTTCCTGGCGAAACCCACATCTACACGGGCGGCGCCAGCGTCACGTTCCAGGTCGCGAATTTCCCGATCGACTCCATCAGCAAGATCTTGCTGACCAAGGAACGCACCATCAACGTCACGCGCGGCGCGACTGCGCACGGCATTGACGGCCTGCCGGACACCAGCGTCGTGGAGATCGTCGAGGYCAAGCAGCTTGGCGTGACCTACGCCAAGGACACGAGCTGGGTCAAAACTGGCGACGGTGTCGATTGGGCGCCCGTTGGGCCGGAGCCGTCTGGCGGCAGCACCTACTCGGTCAAGTATCGGTACCGAACCGAAGTGACGGCGGACAGTTTCACCGACCGTTCGATCACGGTCTCAGGCGGTGCCACCGGCGGCGACATCATTGTCGCCCACACCTACAAGCTCCCTCGTACCGACATGCTTTGCCTTCGCCAGGACGGCAGCATTGCGTATGTGAAGGGCGTTTCGGCACGCGCAAATCCGATGCAGCCGGTTCCGCCGGCAGACGTGCTGCCACTTTGTCAGATCTACAACGACTGGATGACCCAGCCGGCAGTCAAGAATGACGGCGTTCGCGCCCCGACCTATGCCGACATGTGGCGGTTCTTCAATACGATCAGCGACCACGACCGCCTCATCCAGCAGGAGCGCTTGAAGACCGGCATCAACGCCCGCGATCCAAATGCCAAGAAGAACATGTTCGTCGACCCCATGATCGACGACAGCATGCGAGACGCAGGCGCTCCGCAGAATGCCGCGGTCGGCGACGGGTTTATGCAGCTCCCCATCGAGACGACGTTCTTCCAAACGACGCTTACCGATGCGGTAACGCTGGACTATGTCGAAGAGACCATCGTCGACCAGTCGCTGAAGACGGGTTGCGTCAAGATCAATCCCTACGCCAACTTCGTGCCCCTGCCTGGTGCTCTCAAGCTCACGCCGGCGTCGGACTTCTGGACGGTCTCTCGCACCGACTGGCTGTCGCCTGAGACGTTGGAGTTCCAGCGCGGCGTGCAGCGTGGCACGGGGCCACTGCAGACGGTCAATGCGCAGGATCGCCTTGTTGACCAGCGTAACGAGCAAGCTGAGTTCCTGCGCTCGATCCTGGTCAATTTCAGGATTGCTGGCTTCGGCAGCGGCGAGATCCTCGACGTGCTGACGTTCGACTCGGTCAACGTGAAGCCGGCAGGCGTCCAGACTGGAGATGCCAATGGCGAGATCGCAGGCACCTTCACTATCCCTGCCAACATCACCGCCGGCACTAAGACAGTGCGCGCCATCGGCCGTGGCGGTAGTTCGGCCGAGGCCATGTTTACCGGGCAAGGCACCATCGAAGTTGATGTCATGCGCCGAACCACCACCATTGAGCGCTGGCAGGCCCGCCCGCCGGCACCACCTAGCGGCGGCATCAGGTTCAATGACAGGGGCGGCGATCCCCAAGCGCAGAACTTCATGCTGCCCGAGATGCGCCAGCTGATCGGCGTGGACTTCCACCTCTGCGCGCTTGGCAACCTGGCGAACAATATTCTTGTTCACCAGGTCACGGTCGAGAACGGCATCCCGACGGTCAACGTCATAGGCGAGGGCTTCGTGCCCATGGCCGGCGCAGCGATTGGCTGGAAGTCGGCCAGGTATCCCCTGCCGGTGACCACGCCGGCGGACCGTGACCACGCTGCGGTCATCAAGACCGACGATTCGGCGCACTCGATTTCCATCGCGGCATTGGGCGGCTTTGATCCCGTCTTGCAGCGCAAGGTGACCGTGCATCCGTACCCCATCGGCCCGCGTTCGGATGGCGTCAACGGGCGGAGCTGGACAGCGCATCAGGGCGAGGCGCTAGCTTTCCGCCTGGTTGCCGCAAGGTACCCTGTGACATCCAAGACGGTCGAGCTCGGCTCGTTCAACCTCGTCCAGTGCAGCGACCTGCAGGTGCGCGCCGCCGTGGAGCTGCCCTCGGCGGCCTGCTCGGTGGTGTTCGAGATCCATCGCACCAATGGCACTGTCTGGCGGCTGTTGCCGTTCCAGGTGTTGCAGCTCAACGAGTTCATCACCGAGACCGTGCAGCTCAAGGCGATCCTCACCGGGACCGAGAAGCTGTCGCCGATCCTGTTCGCGCCCGTCGAGCTGCTCGCCGGCAAGATCGCAACCACCGCCACGTACATCACCGAGGCGTTCAAGTTTGGCAACAACGTCACCTTGACCGCCTACTTTAAGACGTTCCTGCCCGGCGGCGCCACAGTGACGATCGAGTACGACAAGGCGGATGGCACCTGGCAGGCCTTGCCGTTGGTCGCCACCGAGCAGCTGACGTTCCCGCTCTGGGTCGAGCGGCAACACCAGGCAACGATAATCACGGCAGTTCAGGGACGACTGCGCATTACCGGCAACGGCGGCCCCGATGCACGTCTGGTCGTCGGCGAGCTCGGCGCGTCCATCAGGTAGGGCTACAGACATGGCAACCGAACACTACTTGCTCTCGACCCCGAGCCGCGATGCGGTGCCGGAGGAGAATGTCGATGACGCAATCGACCTTTTCATAGCCGCCTGCCATCAGATCGACGGGATCCTGAAGACCCATGCTGATGCTATCGCCCTGAAGTCGAATAGCGGTCACGACCACGGAATCAGCGGCATTGTTGGCCTGGTCGAAGCCCTCGCCAATAAGATGGCGGCCGATAAGACTTTCCGGATCGGTGAATTATCGGACGTCGTCGGCGCCGACGCGGCGCCCGCAGGCTATGTCCTGGTCAAGGGGCCGGACCAATGGTCAGTCATGTCGGCCGCTGCTGCGATCGGCAACCATCAACACACGACTGACGATATCGAGGGGCTATCGGAGGCCATCGAAGCGGGCCTCAAGGTCGTCTCGGTCGCCGGCCTAGCGGGCTCGATATCTGCGCTTGCGCTCAAGGCGGCACTCGCTATCAACGTTGCCGATGTTGCCGGCCTCGACATGGTGGCGCTCGGTGGCAACCTCATCGTCAACGGAGCCTTCCAGCACAGCCAGCAGAACGGCAATGTGGCTTCTGGTGTCGATAGCTACTATGTCGCGGACGAGTGGGCTGTGTTGCGCACCTCGTCCCCCGGCGTGACTTCCGCGCAAAGGGTCCAGTCTACGACACCGTACGGCTCGCTCGACCGTGCGAGGATTTCAATCGGCGTGGCTGACGCCACTATTTCCGCCGGTGAGTTCCTTTGCTTCCGCCACGCCATCGAGGGTACCAAGGTCGCCCACTTGAAATGGGGCACAGCGGCTGCAAAGCCTCTCCTTATGCGCTTCGGCTTCAAAGGGCCTGCGGGAACCTATGCAGTCTCAGCGATGAACAGCGCAGCGAACCGCTGCTATGTCCGCGAGTTTACGGTAGGCGTCGGACAGGCCAACACCGACACCGAACAGACTTTGATCTTTCCCGGCGACACGTCCGGCGTTTGGCTCACAAATACAGGCGTCGGCATCAATGTCCGCATCGCCTTGGCGGTCGGGAGCACCTACCAGACAACTGCCAATGCATGGCAGGCTGGCAACTTCATGGGTACAGCCTCAACCAGTAATGGGATGGGCTCTAGCAACATCTTTGAACTGTTCGATGTCGGCGCGTATGCGGATATCTTCAGTTTGGGGGTATTCCCGAGATACGTAAAGCCGGACTTTGAGCGAGAGCTCATTCGGTGTCAGCGATACTTTCAGACGCATGTCATCTACTTAGTGAGTTCCGCATACGCGGCGGGTGCCTATCACGGCGAGACACTTACTTTCCCGGTGGTGATGCGAGCCCTCCCATCGAACCTGGATGCAGGCGGCGGTTCGTCTAGCAATGCATCCACCTTCGGGGTGGATGGCACATCTTCTCCGAAGTCCGCGCGCGTCTACATGATTTCAGGCGCCACCGGGTACTACGGAGTATCCGACCGAAACGTCCATCTTAACGCGAGGCTATAATGGCAGTTCTCGGCCAATACATGTCGGATGGGGCCATACGCCGCCTTGATGGGTGGGTCGTCCCTCCTAATCCGGACAACTCAGACTACGCGCGGCTGATGGCGCAGGTGGCGGCAGGCGACACCATCACGCCCTATTTCAAGCCCCTTGATGAGACCAAGGCGGAAAAGGTCAGCTTAGTCGAAGCCGATAAGGAAGCGCGCATATCTGCGGGCTTCACGYTCGGCACACCGCCCATCCTCTATCAGTCGCGACCGGAAGATCGTGAAAACCTCGCTGGCTCATCGACTGCAGCGCTAGCCGCGATGGTGGGTGGCGCGCAGCCCGGCAATCTACGCTGGCATGGCGGTGATGCGGACTTCCAATGGATCGCCGCTGACAACAGCATGACACCCATGGACGCGCAGACCGTTTTTGCGCTCGGTCAAGCAGCGATGGCGCACAAGAAGGCACACATCTTCGCTGCTTTCGCGATCAAGCGTGCGATCGAGGCCGCGACGACTGCAGCCGAGGTGGCCGCCATCGACATCAATACCGGCTGGCCGCCGAACACTTAGACCAGTCTCACCAACCAAGCCCGCCCGCTTCGGCGGGCTTTTTTTATGCCTGATCGGCCCTTCGGCAAGGTCATTTTCAAAGGAGAGACCCGATGTCGGCACCGACTTTCGGCATGACGTTCTTGCGGCCCAGCGACGAGCCTGTACCGGTCATCGGCGCCGACTTTTCCAAAGCTCTCCTGATCGAGAGCTCGGCAGGCGCTTCGAACGTGGAATTCCCGGTGGACACACCTGTCCGCTTTTCCTCGAGCGATGCGGATGCGCTCGCAGCACTCGGTACCGGATATCTGGCCGATGCGGTCAAGGGTATCAACACCCAGCTCTCCGGTCTCAATGCCGGCGCCGACATCACCGTCGTCCGCGTTGCTGAAGGTGCAGACGTTGCGGCAACGTCGGCCGCGATCGTCAACGTACTGAGTGGCGCCAGCAGCATTCCTTCGGCGGTCAATGGAACCCCTCGCCTGGTTTGGGCGGGCCGTACGTCGTGGCGCGTCGACCTCAACACCGTCAACCCCGTCGTTGCGGCGCTGGGGCCGGCGTGCGAAAGGCTGCTCGCCATCTCGGCCGTCGATGTCGACGACACATCCGCGGCGAATGCGATCGATGCGCGCGAGACCATGAACTCGCAGCGCCTGATGCCCATCGGCGTTGCCGCCCGGGTCTATGAAGGGGTGACACTGGTGACGCGGCCGATGGGCCCCCGGATCATCGGTCGTTTCATCCGCAACGACAACGATCACGGCGGCAAGCCATTCGACCCGATCGCCAACCAGCCGATCCAGGGGCTGGCGGGTGTCTCCCGCAAGATCCCGTTCTCGCTGCTCGACGGTTCGACCGAAGGCCAGCAGATGCTGGAGAGCGAAGTCTCGATCGTCGTCGAAGGCGAAGTCGGCGTGGACGGCTCGGTCGCAGACGGCGGCTTCGTGTTCATCGGTACCGACAACACCGAGACCGGCGAACTGTGGAAGCAAATCCACCAGGTGCGCGGCGCCGACTATCTGACCGTCAAGATCATGCAGATCACCCGGCAGTTCCTCGGCAACAAGATCACCGCCGACATGACCGAGGCATGGCTGAATTCGATCAAGTTCATGTGCCGCGACCACAAGGCCAGCGAAGACATCCTTGGCTACAACGTCGACTTCAGGGCCAGCAAGAACAGCCCCGAAGAAATCCGCCTCGGCCACCTCGCTGTCAATCTCGGGCTCGAGCCGGCGCCGGCGTTCAAGGTCGCCAACCACGAGATCCGCCGCTGGCGGCCGGCAGTCGAAGGGCTGGTCTCAGAAATCATCGCGCGTCTCAACGCGTCGTCCTGATCCGGCCAAAAAGCGACCGGCTCCCCTCTCCCGCACCTTTAGAAGGACAAGTCCATGCAGGCCCTCTATCTCCTCACTGCCGTCGACGTCCGCCGTGCCCAGCGCGTCGGCACCTCGCGGGCAACCATAATCTCGAAGCTGACGATCCCGGCCATCAAGTTCGTCACCTCGAGCCACAATCCGGGCGGCGGCGTCATGGCCGCCGACTTCGTCCAGCCCCGTATCGAAGCACCGGAGCCCGCTATGGAGATCAAGGGTTTCGACCCGGAGATATTCGACGGCATGGGTGTTTCGGACCGGTGGACCTTTGCGGCGTCGGTTCGCGACAAGAAAACCAACAAGGCTATCCCTGCCCGCGCGATCATCGAGGGCGCTATCGCCGAGTGGACACCCGATGAGGCAAGCCCCGAAGACTTCGTCGGCTGTACGCACGCCTTCAAGGAGGTGACCCATTACGAATTCCATCTCGACGGTGTCGAGCTCTGGTACATCGACTTCTGGGAACGGGTGCTTCGCCGCAACGGCGTTGACCTGTTCGCCGACGACCGCCGCGCGCTGGGGGCCTGACCGATGGATACGATCGATGTCACGCTGCTGACGAAGGTCAGCTTCAACGGTGAAGAGCTGACCACTCTTCGTTTCCGGGAGCCTGAAGTCGGCGACATGATCGCCGCCGAGATGGCCGCGGAAGAAGCTGGCGGGGGCAACCAGGCAATGACAGCCGCACTTCTGGCCTCGATGGCTGGGGTTGCCTTTGCGACCTTCAAGCGCGTCAAGGCCCGAGACCTCAAGAGGATTCTCTTGGCGACGAAGGCCCACCTGGGAAACGCATCGGAGGACGGTCCGGAGAATGGCGAGACCTCGCCGTCCTGATTTCCCACTATACCAGCACGCCCCGGAACATCGTCGACCGTTACAGCCTTTCCCATGCGATCAGGGAAAGGGATGCGGTCTATCGCGTCATGAAGGCCCTCAATGTCCACACTCACCAGTAAGCTCGTTGTCGACCTGGTCGACGGCGTGTCACGGCCTGCCCGTGGCATCTTAGGCGTGATGCGCCAGTTGAGGGCCGGCGGCGATGGTTTTCGCCAGAGCCAGGCGATGATGGCGGCACCGCTCGGCGGTGTCGTCAGACAGTTGGCGATGTATGGCGCGGCCTATTTCGGCGTGCGTGAAGGCATGCGCGGAACTGTCGGTGCGGCGATGGGCTTCGAGTCTGCCTTCGCAGACGTCAAGAAGGTCATCGACGCGTCGGACGGCCAGTTCGAGAACATGCGTCGCGACATCCTGGCGCTGTCGAAAGACATACCGATCGCCGCCGATGGTTTCGCCCAGATCTATGCCGCGGCCGGTCAATCTGGCATCGCCAACGAAGAGCTCAAGGGCTTCGCGGAGGCAACGGCTAAGATTGCGACGGCGTGGGAAACCCCTGTCGACGCGACCGGAGAAGCCCTGGCCAAGATCAAGACCGCGCTCGCCCGCGACGTAAAGGGAACCGTAGCCCTCGCCGACGCGATCAACCACGTCGGCAACGTCTCTGCCGCGAACTCGCCCGATCTGCTCGAATATACCAACCGTGTTGCAGCGTTTGCAGAAACAGCAGGCTTCTCGGCCGAGCAGGCTCTGGCCTTCGGCGGGGCGATGATCGGCTCGGGCTTCGAGCCGGAAGTGGCGGCAACATCGTTCCGCAACATGAGTAAGGCGCTGACCATGGGCACGCGCGCCACGAAATCGCAGAGGTTGGCCTTCAAGGAGCTTGGGCTCGATGCCACCAAAACCGCGAAGGGCATGCAAAAGAACGCGGTCGGAACCACACTTGATGTGCTCGATCGGATCAAGAAGCTGCCCGAGTGGCAACAGATGTCCATCGCCGGCGCCCTGTTCGGCGACGAGGCGCGGGCGCTGGCGCCTCTGTTCAAAAACTCGACCGAGTTGCGTCGGCTGCTCGGCGAGACTGGCGACAGCGCCAGATATGCCGGCTCGGCCTTCGAAGAGTATCGCAGGCGTGCCGAGACCACAGCAAACACGCTGGAACGGTTGAAAAACAACGTCGCCGCGATCGGCATCGGGCTTGGCGACAAGTGGTTGCCTTCGATCAATGAAGGCATGTTCGGCATTCTCGACGTGATGGCGACGCTGGGAGAGCGGGCGACGATCTTCGACCAGATGGGCACCGCCGCCAAGGCGTTCGCGCAAGGCCTGGGCTATGAGGGCGGCATCCGCGATATGGTCAACGACATTTCCGACCTGCTCCTGGGCGCTCCTGACGGGGCACAAGCGGCGGACGATCTCGGCAGGATCTTCATGCGGTTTCGCGAATACGGTGCTTCCGTTCGTGAATTCTCTGACGCACTGCGCGACAATCCACTCGCACAGTTTCTCGGTGAGATGAGCGGCTACGGCTTCAAGCTCATGCTGGCTGCTGTCGGTATCGGCATCTTTGCGGGGTCGGTCATGAAACTGGCCAAGGCGATGCTGTTCCTCACCGGCGCATCGACAGCCTGGGGCATCTTGAAGGGCATGGGCAAGGTTGGCGGTTGGATGACCGGATTTCCAGGCGGCGGGCAAGGTGGAACAGCAGCACCGAAAACGACGCCGACAGCGCCAATTGGCGGGACTACCGGATGGTTCAAAGCGTTAGGCCTTTCTAGTCTCATCGGCTCCTGGGCGTCTTTGGTGCAAGGACTTGGCGATACACCGGGTGATACCTTCAAGGAAAAAGAAACAAACCAGCGAAAATCGAGAGAGGCACTTCAGGGCCTTCTCGGCTCCATCGATTGGAAGGGTTTCCTATTTGGAAAGGCTGCCGAGCCGGGGTTCGATTTCCGCGAGCATATGCGCGTCGGCTCAGCGAGTTCCCCGCCCTCGATAGCACCAGGGAAGCCAGCGCCAACGCAGGATGGCAGCCCGAAAGAGGTTTCGATCCTGGGCACGCCGCCGGTATCGATCTCCGGCAACCCGCAGGTGACCATCACCAATCCGCCGCCGCGCCCCAACATCAACGTCTCCGTTTCAATGACGGTGAACGAAGCTTCCAACGGCGAGGCACTGGCCCGCGAATTCGGAGCGAAGCTGCGCGACGCTGTCTCGGGCGTTCAGGCGGATCTCGAATATTCACCGGGGATGTGACCGCCGTCACGTCCAACTGACCTCAAGGCTGGTGATCCATGCTCTACATGCTCGGTACTCTCGCGATCGATACGCGCCCCTTCAATGTCGACGAAGTCTCGCGCGACGCCGGCGCCGACATCATTTCCAAGCCATTGATGGGGACCTTTCCCGGCAAGGAATTCGGTGGCGAAGGCGAAGACGAAATCGTGCTCTCCGGACAGCTGTTGCCGACAAAGATCGGCGGCCTCGACCAGCTCGAGATCGCGCACGGCATGCGGCGCGCCGGCGCGAGGTTTCCCCTGCATCGCGGCGACGGCCAGCGCATGGGCTGGTTTGCCATCACCAAGATCAGCGAGCGCCACCGCGATCTTGCACGCAATGGGGTCGGCTTCACGGTGGCGCATACCATCACCATGACCCGCGTTCAGCCCGATGCGGGATCGGGCCAGCAGATTATCTTCGGGCTGTTGTCATTGTTTGGATCGGGGCGCTGACCATGACCGAAACCATCACCGTTCGCGGCGAAAACATCACGCTCGACCTATTGCTCTGGCGCCGCTTTGGCGTCCGCGGCCGCTCGCTTGTCGAAAAAACCCTCGACCGAAACCAGAACCTTGCGGCCAAGGGGACATATCTGCCGCTGGGCACCGTGGTGGAATTACCCGACCTGATCGATACTTCCACGACGTCCCGGCGCGTCGTCTCACTGTTMGGTTGAATGCGATGCCCTGGATGGTTTCATGGGCCGTCTTCGTAGACGGCGTCGATACGACCGCCAACATGCGGCCGTTTCTGATCGACATCGAGGTGACGGACAAGGACGGCACGGCTTCCGACACATGTTCGCTCACCTTCGACGACACCGACGGCATGGCGCTGTTGCCCAAGGATGGAGCAAAACTGCGCGTTCTGCTCCAGGGTGCGCAGGTGTTCTCCGGCACGGTAGACAGCGTTCGATCGTCTGGCAGCCGGGGCGGCGGGCGATTGTTGAAGGTCAGCGCCAAGGGCATGGACAGCCGCGGGAAGGCCAAGGAACCGCAGTCGTTCCACAAGGACGATGCGGAGCTCGGTGATTTTCTCGATCAGGCATCGCGGCATGCTGGTCTTGGCGGCCTGGTCATCGACGAGGATCTCGCCGGCATCAAGCGCGATTATTGGTCGGCCGATGGCGAAAGCTTCGTGCACCTTGGCCAGCGCATTGCACGCGAGCTGAATGCCACGTTCAAGATCAGGGCTGGCAAGAGCGGCGATGTGGCCGTGCTGATGCCGCGTGGCAAAGAGGCGGGGATGCCGTCGGTCCAGGGTGTCGTCGGCCGCAACGTCATCAGCTGGGACATCGCTCCCTTCACCGGGCGCCGAACCTTTACTAAGGCAAAGGTGAGCTATTTCGACCGCGACGAGGCGAAGTTCAAATCTGAAGAAATCGAGTTCGAACTCGACAGGGAGCTTCCCGATTCGGTCAATGTGATCCGGTCGCCGGCCAAGGATGCGGAGCAGGCCAAGGGCATTGGCAAGGCGCGCAAAAGCGAGGCGGAGCGCGAGGGTGGCGAGGGCTCTGTTGAAATCGATATAGCTCCAGAGGCGCAGGCCGAGGCGGCGTTTCACCTGACAGGTGCACGCCCTGGTGTCGATGCCACCTACCGGATTGTCTCGGTGCGCCACAAGGCAAGCCGCAGTGGGGGTTCGACCACAAGCCTGGAATTGAAGCAGCCGCAGGGTGGTGCTGGAAAAGACAGCCGCAAGGCGGAAGGTTCGAATGCCACCGGCGGGACTGGAAGCGGCTCATCCCCGGAACCGTCGCCAGGGAAATCTTCCAGCGCCGGCGCGCCCGGTACCGCAGCGGGAGCGGGCGTCCCTGCCCGCCGCTACGGTTCGACCGACATGAACTAATGCAGCACCGGACCGCGGCGGCGGATGATGCCGCGCAACTCTCGTAGCTTCTGCCGTGCGAGCGAGCGGTTGAATTCGATGTCGCTGTCGGCCGGTTCTTCAGCGAGAGCCGCCATGCCGTCGAACGCGACCTCGAAGGCATAGATAGCGCCGGCCAGTTCGAAGCTCGGCGCGACATGCAAAGTGGCGCGCAGCACAAGCCTGCGCATGCGCGACATGGCTTCGTCCCCTTTGGGTTGAAGCGCCTCGATCATCTGTTCGATCTCCTCGAACGCGTCCCTGCTTTTCAGTGTCATCCGCTCCTCATCGGGCGCGAACTTTAGACCAGCCGTCAAACCAAAGGAACACGACATGGACCGCTCATTCCGCGGCGCTGCGAAGCGCCTCGACGATATCGACTTGCCAAAACTCGGGCACAGGCTGGGTGTCGGCGAAGACGAGATGCATGCCTTCCTCGACGTCGAAACGCGCGGCAGAGGATTTGACGATCAGGGGCGGCCGATCATCCTCTTCGAGCCGCATGTCTTTTATCGCAACCTTGCCGGCGTTTCGCGCGACCGGGCGGTCAAGGAAGGTCTCGCCTACAAGAATTGGGGCGCCATGCCTTACCCGCGCGACAGCTATCCCCGCCTGCGCGCAGCCGCTGACATCGACGAGACGGCGGCACTCAAAGCAGCGTCATGGGGCCTGGCGCAGGTTCTCGGTGAAAACCACAAGGCGGCCGGCTTCGTATCGGTACAGGACATGGTTCGCGCCATGATGGCCGATGAAGAACTGCAGCTCGAAGCCGCGGTCAACTTCATCCTGGCCAACAAGCTCGATGACGAGCTGCGGCGGCACGACTGGGCCGGTTTCGCGCTCGGCTACAACGGAAAGAGCTATCGCCAGAACCGCTACGACACGAAGCTGGCCGAAGCCTTTGCCAAATGGCGCCGGATCAAGGACACCCCATGGTCGCCTGATACGCCGGCAACGCCTGTCGAGTCCCCTGTCTCGACGCCCCTTCCCTCTGCGCCGTCCACATCACGCGCCACCGCGTCTTCGTCCGAGCCCGCGCGCGGTTGGCTTTCCCGCATCCTGTCGTGGCTCTTTTCCTGAAAGGAAGCTTCCATGTCTCAGCAACAGAATTTCCTTGGCCCCCTTATCGCCGGCAAGGTGCTCGATACGGTCATCGGCAAGGTGCTCGACAAGGTGGCGGGCAATCCAAAAATATCCCTCGAGCCGCAGGATGTTCCGGCCGTTCGCGAGGTCGTGGCGGAAACCGTCAGGGACGAGCTGGCCGCGCGCGAACGGCACGCGACCAACAACGAGCCCGCCTATCAGTCTCGCGTGGCACAGGGTTCTCTCGCCGTGCTCCTTGGCGCTGTGACGTTGATCGTTCGGCTGTGGACTGACGACGTGCCGAACACCCCAATGGATTATACCGAGCCAGCCTTGATCCTCGTTGGGTCGGTCTGGTCACTCTACGGCCGCTTCATCGCTAAGAAGCCATTCGGAGCTTGAAATGCAGGACTTCTTCGACCTTCTCGGCATCAAGGCTTCGGTGCTGGCGGCAGGCCTTTTCGGCGGCGTCCTGCGGGCGCTATCGCACCGGCATTACAAGCTCCGCGAGATGTTTGCCTCGCCCATCTGCGGCGCTATTGCGGCGGCATATCTGACCATGCCGACCGTCTATTACCTGCGGTCGATCAACTGGCCACTGCCCGATGATCCAGCTGCCACCCATGCGACGGCATTTTTGATTGGCGTCTGTGCCATGTGGATATCGGACWTTGCCTTCGATGTCCTGGTGCGTCGCTTCAGACCCAAACAGGAAAGTTGAAAAATCCGCGCCCGGCGGTACCGGGAAATCAAGCAAGGAGAAGACCGATGACGGTCCGAGCAAAAATGAAGGTTGTTGCCATCACTCCGTTCCATACTTCAGGACCGGACGAGGTGAATTCCGAGATCCGCCTGATGGCGCTCTACGGGGACGATCCGGCTAACAAGACCTGGTCGAAATACACACCGTCGGGCGAGGTGCGAATGGTGGTCACCAATCCTTCGGCGATCGAGGCCTTCGAACTGGGCAAGTCCTACTATCTGGACTTCACGCCGGCCGAATAACGCTACTGCGTATCTTCAGCAAGACAAGACGCCGCCCTATGGGCGGCGTTCTTTTTGCACGCCCTAAGCTAACGGGCGGCCCGGAAGTTTGGCGCTTCCGGACGGCGGAGCCGATGACATGATCCCGCCCAGCACAACCCAAGGATCAATGCCGCACCCGCTGCCTTTGCAGGCGCGCGGACAATGGCAGAAATCCGCGAGATTCCAATGCAGGAAACCTTCCCTTTCCACACTGTAATGCCGGTGGCACCGCCGGCGAGTTATATCGGCGGTAAGAAGCAGCTTGCTCAGCGACTGGCCGCAATCATCGAGCAGATCCCGCATGGCACCTATGCTGAAGCATTTGTCGGCATGGGCGGCGTGTTCTTTCGCAGGAAACTCGCCCCTCGTTGCGAGGTCGTGAACGATCGCTCCGGCGACGTCACTACGCTGTTTCGGATTCTGCAACGCC
>NZ_JBFUKO010000026.1:0-23406 GCF_056400805.1 Aminobacter sp. P4_H6_2 | reverse complement strand
ACCATCCTCAACGCCATGATCCGGGACCAAAAACCATGGCAAACCGCTTGACCGCCAAGACAGTCGCTCTCCCCGTGAAGTACGGGGAGAGGGGGGCGTCTACGTGTCCGCTTCGTCCTTCTCCCCGTTATAACGGGGAGAAGGTGCCGGCAGGCGGATGAGGGGTAAATCGCGGCCTCAGCCCTTGGTAAAATAGTAAAAGGCCAAAAACAGGCCGATGGCGACGACGAGGGCGCGGACGATGCCTTGCGGCACGCGGCGCGCGGTCCATACGCCGGAATAACCGCCGAGTGCTACGCCCGGCACCATGATGGCTGCTGCTGTCCAGGCAACGACGCCGCCGGAAGCGAAGATGACGATGGCGACCGCGGCGATGACGATTGAGAGCAGGTTCTTGAGCGCGTTGAGGCGGTGATAGTCGCCGCCTTCGGTGAGGCCGAGGGTCGCCAGCATCATCACGCCCATGCCGGCGCCGAAGAAGCCGCCATAGATCGCGGTGAAGAACTGGACAACACGTCCGGCAAGCGAGGTGGGTGCGCCCTCAGGCCGATCAGCGAGTTTTTTCGGCCGCAGCCAGGGTCCGGCGGCAAACAGCGCGGTTGCGGCAAGCAGGAGCCATGGCACCATCGCGCCGAAGGCGACATTGTCGAGCGACAAAAGCACGAGCGAGCCTACCAGCGCGCCGATGGCCGAGATGACGGCGAGCCCGAGCGCGCCACGCCACATCAGGCGGATGTCTTTGAGATAGGCGTAGGTCGAGGTGATGTAGCCGGGGAACTGGGCGATCGACGAGGTTGCGTTGGCCGAGATCGGCGGCAGGCCGGCCATGGTGAGGGCGCCGAAGGTCAAGAAGGTGCCGCCGCCGGCGATGGCGTTGACGACGCCCGACAGGAAGCCCGCGAGAAAGAGGATGCCGATTGTGACGAGGGACACGGGCTGCCTGATCTGTTGCTGCACTTGGCTTGTCGTGTAGGAAGCTCGAACGAACGATGCAAGCCATGGCTTGCCGATGGCGGCGAGGTGGTCCAAGGTCGATGAAGCGGCCACAATGCCTTGGCGGCGCGCCTTCGCAGCAAAAAAGARGCGGCAAAGGCGTGACAAATGGCTGAAATAGCGGTATGTGCCCGCCCGAACCGGACGAATAATCGACCGGACCCGTCAACAGTGACGGTGTAGTCGCCCCTGCCAGAAGACCCGTGAGGGAAGAAGGCATAACCGAGCGGTCATTGGAACTGCAAGGCGAGCGTTGGGCGCTCTGGCTGTCGGAAGAACAAGAAGTGGATTTCTGAGATGGATATCATCCGCCAGATCGAGGCCGAACAGGCCGCCAAGATCGAAGCCAAGCGCACCCTGCCTGAATTCCAGCCCGGCGACACCGTGCGCGTCCAGGTGCGCGTCACCGAAGGCACGCGTACCCGCGTACAGGCCTATGAAGGCGTCGTGATCGCCCGCGCCGGCTCGGGCTTCCAGGAAAACTTCACCGTCCGCAAGATCTCCTACGGCGAAGGCGTGGAACGCGTGTTCCCGGTCTACTCGCCGATGATCGAGGGCGTCGAGATCGTCCGCCGCGGCAAGGTGCGTCGCGCCAAGCTGTACTACCTGCGCGATCGTCGCGGTAAGTCGGCTCGTATCGTCGAGAACACCGGCGTGCGCGCCCGCAAGCTGAACGACGCCGAGCGCGCAGCGCTGGTCGCCGAGAAGGCCCGTATCGAAGCCGAAAAGGTTGCCGCAGCCCAGGCTCTGGCCGCAGAGAAGGCAGCTCAGGAAGCAGCCGAGAAGAAGGCAGCCGCCGAGGCCGCCAAGGCAGCTGAAGCCGCCGCTGAGCCCGCAGCCGAGTAATCATCGGTTTATTGGTTTTCGAAAGGGCGGCTTCGGCCGCCCTTTTGCGTTTTGGGAGGCGATTTTGGCGGGAACGATGCGGCGTCAGCGATAGACGGCCACGATCCAGCTCGTTTCACCGCCCAAGCCGCGGTCGCGAGGATGGTCAATGACAGCCGACGGGCAGGCGGCAAGGTTGCTCGCGGGAGCGCCCGATGCGGTTGTGTAGGTTGCAGCGCTGGAACAGAACACTGGTTCGGACCGGGTTGCCGACTGAAGGCCCCACAAAGCGAGGATGAACGGCCCGCAGAAGACAGCTGCCAAAGCCGACGACAGTAATCTGCTTCGCATGGTTGCCCGCATTCCCAAATTGCGTCCCGACCGCTGACGGCCAAACCCGACCATCAAGATAAGGCGTCGCCGTAACGGTGCGACGCCGTTGACCCAGGCGATTGTCTCCGGCGTGTTTCACGGTCAATCGAAGCGATGGCCGAGAGGTATTTCGTTTCCGCCGGCAAAGACGCAAATAACAACTGTGAGACGAGGGTCTCGGTTGAGCAAGCATGCTTGCAACCCCGTGCGGGGAGTCTAAAGTCTGGCGCAATCGACCGGGGGCTGCCGGTCTTGTGTTTTGGGGAACGCATCATGAAGAATTTCAAACTGTCGCTGGCCGGCGCGCTGGCTGTCGTGCTTCTGCCCATTGCCGCCATGGCGCAGGCCCTGCCGGATCTCGGCGGCAAGACCGTGGTGGTGGTGACGGAGAACGCCTATCCGCCGCTGCAATTCGTCGATCCCAAGACCGGCAAGCAGATCGGTTGGGAGTATGATGCCATGGACGAGATGGCCAAGCGCCTCAACTTCAAGGTCGAGTATCAGAACACCTCGTGGGACGCGATGATCCAGGCGGTGGCGGACGGCCAGTACCAGATCGGCATGACCGGCATCACCATCAAGGACGACCGCAAGGAGAAGGTCGACTTCTCCGATCCCTACATCCATTCGGAAATGCGCATGCTGGTGCGTAGCGATGAAAGCCGCTTCACCGACCACAAGGGCTTCGCCGCTCTGAAGGACGGCCTGATCGCGGCACAGCCGGGCACGACGCCGTTTTTCGTTTCGGTCTATGACGTGCTCGAYGGCAACGAGCAGAACCCGCGCATCAAGCTGTTCGAGACCTTTGGTGCGACCGTGCAGGCGCTGAAGACCGGCGATGTCGATCTGGTGCTGACGGACGGTGTAGCAGCGCAGGGTTATGTCGATGCCTCCGAAGGCAAGCTCAAGATCATCGGCGAACCGCTCGGCGGCGAGGATTTCGGTTTCATCTTCAAGAAGGGCTCGGACCTCGTTCAGCCGATCAACGCGGCGATCGCGGCGATGAAGGCCGACGGCACGATCGATGCTCTGAACAAGAAGTGGTTCCTCGACTACAAGATGGGGCAGTAGGCGACGACGTCTGGCGGTACGGATTGATGTTCCCACTCGGCGTTGCCCCCTTCTGGCCTGCCGGCCATCTCCCCCTCAAGGGGGGAGATCAGCTGGCATTGCCGATCTGCACCCTCTAGATGCAGGCGCCCTCATCCCGGTCCGGCACGAAACCCGACTTTCCCTGGTGGCTGGTGGCTGGCGGGGCAATTGCTGTCGTGGCAGGCGTCGCTATCGCTGCCAACGATCTCTACAGCCAGGTCTTCGCCGTGGTCACAAAGGGCCTCGGCATCACCGTCTTCGTCACCATCGTCGGCTTTGCCTTGGCCTCGGCGCTGGGGCTCGGCGTTGCCCTGATGGGACTTTCCGGCTCGATCTGGCTGCGCCAGATTTCGCGCTTTTATGTCGAGATCATCCGTTCTGTGCCGATCCTGGTGCTGCTGTTTTGGGTGGCGTTTGTCGGCGCGCCGGCCTGGGTGGCGTTCTGGAACTGGGCGACCGGCCCGCTGCAGGCGGCGGGACTTGTCGAGCCGATGCAGGTGCGCGACTTCTCGCTGCTGTGGCGGGCGATCATCGCCTTGATGATCGCATATTCCTCGTTCATCGCCGAAATCTTCCGGGCCGGCATCCAGGCCGTCGACGTCGGCCAGATCGAGGCGGCCAAGGCGCTCGGCCTGTCGCGCTACCGGCGCTTTCGCCACATCGTGTGGCCGCAGGCGTTCAAGACCATCCTGCCGCCCTACAGCAACGACTTCATCGCCATGGTCAAGGATTCCTCGCTGGTCTCGGTGCTCGGCGTTGCCGACATCACCCAGATGGGCAAGGTCTATGCCTCGGGCTCGTTCCGCTTTTTCGAGACCTATTCCATCGTCGCCTATGTCTACCTGATCCTGACTGTCAGCCTGTCGCTGGCATTGCGCGCGCTGGAAAGGCGCCTGAGGCGGGGTTCAGAGCCGCGAGAGTAGAATGAGCGGAAGCGGCGAGTCTCGCTGTGGAACCTCGGGGCAACCCGGCGCGTTGGGGGCCGAATAAGCTTGAGGGGCCTCATGGAACAACTCGTCGAAGAATTCGGCCATCCCACCTACACCTCGTTTCCGGTGATCGTAGCCAGGCTTTTGCTGGCAACGATCTGCGGTGCGGCGATCGGCTTCGAGCGCGAATGGCGCAACCGGCCGGCGGGCCTGAGGACACATGTACTGGTGTGCGTTGCCGCCGCAACATTCGGCATCCTCACCATCGAGATCGTGCATGCGCCGATGTTTGCGACCGATGCGATGAAAGAGGTGATCAAGGTTGACCCGATCCGTGCCGTCGAGGCGGTAACGGCCGGTGTTGCCTTCCTTGCCGCCGGCACCATCTTGTTTGCACGCGGGGAAGTCCAAGGACTCACCACCGGTGCCGGCATGTGGCTGGCTGGCGCAATCGGCCTCGCCGCCGGACTGGGCTTCTGGCAGATCGCCGGCTTCGGCACTTTCATGATGCTTGTCGTGATGGGACTGATGCACTCGCTTGAAGTCAAGTTCAACCTGAGCGCAGACAAGAAGGACGAGCAACCCGCAGCGCGGAAATCGCAGGCGAAGCCGAGGCGCAGCCAGGCGGGGTGACCCGGCGCCAGGGGCGCCTCGGTCGGCAATTGCCCGAAGTCGAAAACATTGATATGAGCAGGCCATGGAAGAGCTCTTTGGAGATCCGGCCTACAAAGGTTTCGTGCTGCAGGACCACAAGCGCCTGCCGTCGCGTTTCTTTGCCCGGATTTCAGGCGCGTTGACCAGCCGACTTATCTAGTCGTTTTCGCCGAGCCGACGGGCTTTCGGCGCCTCAGCCTTCCCCAGTTCATATCGACGGATCCAAGATCATGAGCGCACCGCGCACCCTCTACGACAAGATATTTGACGACCACATCGTCGACCGCCAGGACGATGGCACCTGCCTGCTCTACATCGACCGCCACCTCGTGCACGAAGTGACGAGCCCGCAGGCGTTCGAAGGCCTGCGCATGACCGGCCGCACCGTGCGGCATCCTGAAAAGACACTTGCTGTTGTCGACCACAATGTGCCGACCTCGCCGGACCGCAAGAACGGCATCAAGAACGAGGAAAGCCGTATCCAAGTCGAGGCACTGGCCAAGAACTCGGCCGATTTCGGCGTGGAATACTACTCCGAAAACGACAAGCGCCAGGGCATCGTGCACATCGTCGGACCCGAGCAGGGCTTCACGCTGCCGGGCATGACGATCGTCTGCGGCGACAGCCACACCTCGACGCATGGCGCGTTCGGCGCTTTGGCGCATGGCATCGGCACGTCGGAGGTCGAGCATGTGCTCGCCACCCAGACGCTGATCCAGAAGAAGGCCAAGAACATGCTGGTGCGTGTCGACGGGCAGCTGCCTGAAGGCGTCACCGCCAAGGACATCGTGCTGGCCATCATCGGCGAGATCGGCACCGCCGGCGGCACCGGCTATGTCATCGAATATGCCGGCGAAGCGATCCGCGCGCTGTCGATGGAAGGCCGCATGACGATCTGCAACATGTCGATCGAAGGTGGCGCCCGCGCTGGCCTGATCGCGCCTGACGAGACGACCTACGCCTACGTCAAGGACAAGCCGCGCGCCCCGAAAGGCAAGGCTTTCGACATGGCGCTCGAGTACTGGAAGACGCTGCACACCGACGAAGGCGCGCATTTCGACAAGGTGATCGTTCTCGACGCCGCCAAGCTGCCGCCGATCGTCACCTGGGGCTCGTCGCCCGAAGACGTCGTCGCCATCACCGGTATCGTGCCGGATGCAGAAATCATCGAGGACGAAAACAAGCGCAACTCCAAGAAGCGCGCGCTCGACTATATGGGCCTGACCGCCGGCACCAAGATCACCGACATTTCGGTCGATCGCGTCTTCATCGGCTCGTGCACCAATGGACGCATCGAGGATCTGCGCGCCGTCGCCAAGGTCGTCGAGGGCCGCAAAGTGGCCTCGACCGTCAGCGCGATGATCGTGCCGGGCTCGGGTCTGGTCAAGGAACAGGCTGAGGCCGAAGGTCTCGACAAGATCTTCGTCGCCGCCGGCTTCGACTGGCGCGAGCCGGGCTGCTCGATGTGCCTGGCGATGAACGACGACCGGCTCAAGCCGCATGAGCGTTGCGCCTCGACCTCGAACCGCAACTTCGAGGGCCGCCAGGGCTTCAAGGGCCGCACCCATCTGGTGTCGCCGGCCATGGCAGCGGCAGCGGCGATTGCCGGTCACTTCGTCGATATCCGCGACTGGCACTAAAAGCCGGCGAGCCGGCCGACTGCAAAGATCCAAGATGGCGGCGGAGCATTGTTCCGCCGCCTTCGTCATTTGTTGAGGATGAGTTGAAACGTGCCGCTGCCGCGAGGTCACGTTAACGTCTTTTTCTCGCTCGTATGATTTGATCGAACCAGGGAGAGAGGCGGCGTCAAACGATGAGTGGTGCGGAATTCATCCTCGCGATCAACGTGTTCGTTGCAGGCCTGCTGGCCGGCGCGTTCATGGCCATCGCGATCTATGACGCCAGGCGTGTTGCCGCGCGCTGGTTCGCGCTCTGCTACGCCACCGGCATCGTCTATATCGGCACGGAATTCGCCATCCCGCTGTTTGAAGACACGCGTCTGATCGCAGCCACAAATTTTGCCGCGTTCCTGGCGACACTGCTGATCATGAATGTCGGTCTGGCGCGCCGTTACGACGCTTCACCACCTTTGCGGTCTATGGCTGCATTCTTTGTCGTGGCGACCATTGCCGTTTACTTGACGCAAGGGCTTGAGCGCGACTCGCTGTTGCGCATGATGACGTTCCAGACACCTTATGCCATCGCCCAGGTCATCGGCGCGGTGATCGTCTTGCGGTCGCGCCAGGCGCTCAGCCAGTTCGATTACGTGCTTTCGGGCGTGTTGTTGGCAAGCGCGCTGCAGTTCTTTTCAAAACCCTATCTGGCGCTCGCCGTCGGCGGATCCGGTGCGGACCCGCATTTTTATCTGCAGAGCACCTATGCGATGGTTTCGCAGGCATTGGGGACGGTGTTCGCCCTGTCCATCGCGCTGTTGCTGCTGGTCATCTTGGTGCGCGACATCCTTGCGGAAGTGACGCAGAAGTCGGAGACAGACGCGCTGTCGGGCCTGCTCAACCGCGGCGGTTTCGAGCGACGGGCCGAAACGGCGCTGCGCGAGGCGACGCGGCAGGGGCTGCCGGTGACGCTGATCATCTCCGACCTCGATCATTTCAAGTCGATCAATGACAATTACGGCCACGCTTCGGGCGACCGCGTCATCGAGGCGTTCGCGCGCTTCGTCAGCGAATCCAAGGCAGGCCACCACATCGCCGGGCGAATCGGCGGCGAGGAATTCGCCATCATGCTGCCGGGCGCGCATCTGGCGTCGGCACGACTGTTTGCCGAAGGCGCGCGCAGCGCCTTCTCCGGCCTGCCGATCGAGGGCCTGCCGCCGCACTGCCGCTTCACGGCAAGCTTCGGCGTCGCCGAACTCGCCGCAGGCGAAGGGATAGATCATCTGATGATCCGCGCGGATGCCGCGCTCTACGAGGCCAAGAAGGACGGGCGCGATTGCGTCAGGGTTTCGGGTACGGTGGCGCTGTTTAGCGATTCGACAGTGGTGCCGTTCGGCATCAAGCCGCCGAACCGGTAGTCGTCGCAGCTACCAGTCAGCGGCAGCGCAGGCCGGGCTGGGGAATTACGCCCTCGGAAAAGCCATACATATAGTCGCGGCCCTTCAACAGCATCGGCGGACGGTAGCAATTGCTGACGGTGTTTTCGCCCTGCTGGTCGAGATAGACGACCTTGGGCCCGCCCGCATTCAGGTAGTTCGACATCTTGCGGGCCGAACTGCCCTGGCCGACCAGAATGCGCTTGTAGCCGGCTGCGCCGTCGATGACGAGGTTGCCGAACGAATCGGCATGGACGCGGTCCCGGTCCCAGCCACCGGCCGATGCCGGTGCCGAAAGGCCGATGGTTGCGGCCAGCGATGCAGTTGCGGTCAAGGCCAGTGCCAGACGCATGGCGCCATCTCCGTGGTTAGTCGAGTCGGAGATTAATCGTTTCTTAATCTTTGTTAAGCCTTGGGCGGCAAAGATTAAGAAACATGGTTAATTTTACCTGAGGGCCGGGCACCCTTGCGTCCCAACGGACGGGTAGTGCGACGATTGTGCCATCGGGGAGGTGTTCGCCACCGGTTTTGCTGGGCCGGTTGGTGCCTGCATACCCATCCGGGTGGTCGTGCGAGGCTTCAATCGATTGAAGGCAGGTCCGGTCATCCGCTGCGACTAAATAGGTGCGCCAGAACGGTTTTCCGACTTTGACGCGGTGCAAAAAGAGCATTAGAAAGCGCGCAGTCCGACGTCGCAAAACGGTGCGGCGGCGCCGTATTCAAACATAGCCACGCTCGGATGCAGACCGGGGGAGCCATGAGCAAATCACAAGCAACCCAATCGACAGTACGAGCGCGGCCCTTGTCGCCGCATCTTTCGATCTATCGCCCGCCGATCACCATGACGACGTCGATCCTGCACCGCATCACCGGCGGGGGGCTTTATTTCGGCACGCTGCTGGTTGCCTGGTGGCTGATCGCTGCGGCGACGTCGCAGCACTATTTCGAATTCGTAAGCTGGGTGTTCGGCACCTGGATCGGGCAGCTGGTTCTGCTCGGCTACACATGGGCGCTGATGCTGCACATGCTGGGCGGCATCCGCCATCTTGTCTGGGACGCCGGTGCCGGGCTCGAAAAGCACACGGCATCCAAGATCGCCTGGGCATCGCTGGTCGCATCGGTGGTGCTGACGGCGCTGATCTGGATCGTCGGCTACATGGTGCGGGGAGCCTGACATGAGCGGCAGCAACAACAATGACATGCGCACGCCGCTCGGCAAGGTGCGCGGCCTCGGCTCCGCCCGCGAAGGCACCGAACATTTCTGGCGCCAGCGCCTGACCGCGGTCGCCAACATTCCGCTGATGCTGTTTTTCGTCGGCCTTTTGATCGCGCTCAACGGCGCCGATTTCGCGACCGTCCGCTCCTCGCTCGCCAACCCGTTCGTATCGCTGGTGATGGCGCTGATGCTGATCTCGGGCCTCTACCACATGCGGCTTGGCATGCAGGTCGTCATCGAGGACTACATCCATGGCGAGCTGCTCAAGGTGACGCTCATCATGCTGAACACTTTCTTTACCGTAGCGGTCGGCGTCGCCTCGCTGTTCGCCCTGCTCAAACTGGCATTTGGAGGCTGACAAGGTGGCCAAGGACGGCAAGACCAGCGGAGCTTCCGCCTATACCTATGTCGATCACAAGTTCGACGTCGTTGTCGTCGGCGCCGGCGGTGCCGGCCTGCGCGCCACGCTCGGCATGGCCGAGCAGGGGCTGAAGACCGCCTGCATCACCAAGGTGTTTCCGACCCGTTCGCACACGGTCGCAGCACAAGGCGGTATCGCCGCCTCGCTGCAGAACATGGGCCCGGATTCCTGGCAGTGGCACATGTTCGACACCGTCAAGGGCTCCGACTGGCTCGGCGATGTGGACGCGATGGAATACCTGGTGCGTGAAGCACCCGCCGCCGTCTACGAGCTCGAGCATTACGGCGTGCCGTTCTCGCGTACCGAAGAAGGCAAGATCTACCAGCGGCCCTTCGGCGGCCACATGATGAACTATGGCGATGGTCCGCCCGTGCAGCGCACCTGCGCTGCCGCCGACCGCACCGGCCATGCCATCCTGCACACGCTGTATGGCCAGTCGCTGAAGCACAACGCGCAGTTCTTCATCGAATATTTCGCGCTCGACCTGATCATGGAGCCGGATGGCACCTGCACCGGTGTCGTTGCCTGGAACCTCGATGACGGTACCATTCACCGCTTCTCGGCGAAGATGGTGGTGCTGGCGACCGGCGGCTATGGCCGCGCCTATTTCTCCGCGACCTCGGCCCATACCTGCACTGGCGACGGYGGCGGCATGGCCTCGCGCGCCGGCCTTCCCTTGCAGGACATGGAGTTCGTGCAGTTCCACCCCACCGGCATCTACGGTTCGGGCTGCCTGATCACCGAAGGCGCGCGCGGCGAAGGCGGCTATCTCGTCAATTCCGAGGGCGAGCGCTTCATGGAGCGTTACGCGCCGTCGGCCAAGGACCTGGCCTCGCGCGACGTGGTTTCGCGCTGCATGACGCTGGAGATCCGCGAAGGACGCGGCGTCGGCAAGAACAAGGATCACATCTTCCTGCACCTCGATCACCTCGATCCGGCGGTGCTGCACGAGCGGCTGCCCGGCATTTCGGAATCGGCGAAGATCTTCGCTGGCGTCGATGTGACCCGCGAGCCGATCCCGGTGCTGCCGACGGTCCACTACAACATGGGCGGCATCCCGACCAATTATTGGGGCGAAGTGCTGAACCCGACCAAGGGCAATCCCGACCGCGTGTCGCCTGGCCTGATGGCGGTCGGCGAGGCGGGTTGCGCTTCTGTGCATGGCGCCAATCGCCTCGGCTCCAACTCGCTGATCGATCTCGTGGTGTTCGGCCGTGCTTCGGCGATCCGCGCCGGTGAAGTGGTCGACCGCAACGCGCCGATCCCAGCCCCCAACGCCGCCTCGGTCGAAAAGATCATGGACCGCTTCGACCGCCTGCGTCACGCCAATGGCGGCACGCCGACGGCAGTGCTGCGCGAGAAGATGCAAAAGGCGATGCAGGACGACGCCGCCGTGTTCCGCACGCAGGATTCGCTCGAGCAGGGCTGCAAGCGCATCTCCCAGATCTGGGGCGAGATGAAGGACATCAAAGTCTTCGACCGCTCGATGATCTGGAACTCGGACCTGGTGGAGACGCTGGAACTCGAAAACCTGATGTCGAACGCGATTGCCACCGTCTATGGTGCGGAAGCCCGCAAGGAAAGCCGCGGCGCGCATGCGCGCGAGGACTTCTCCGCCCGCGACGACGCCAACTGGCGCAAGCATTCGCTGGCCCACGTCGCCGAGGACGGCAAGGTGACGCTGACCTATCGGCCGGTGCACACCGAGCCGCTGCTCAAGGAAGAAGACGGCGGCATTTCCCTGGCCAAGATCGCGCCCAAGGCGCGGGTGTACTAGACATGGGCGAACCGCGGCGCCGTGCTGACCAAGCGGGAGGGCCGGTAGCGGCCGTCCGCGCTTGCGCGCGCGCCGGCCATGGCCGGGAATACCGGCCATGAGCGAACTCGCCTTCTTCGCCATCAATCTCGACCGCTCGCCGCATCGCTGGGCCGAGATCCAGCGGCTGTTCGGCGCAATGCCGTGGCCGCTCGCACGCGTCAGGGCCGTCGATGCGCGCAACCCGGATGAAGTGCTTGCTGTTCGCGGCCAAAAACTGACCATGCCGCCCAACGGCATTGGCTGGAACCCGCTGCGCCACCGCATGTTCGCGCTGGTTGAGGAGGCGTGCTTTGCCAGCCATATGCTGGCGCTGAAGGCGTTTCTCGAAGCCGACCATGAACACGCGGTGATCCTGGAAGACGACGCGGTGCCGCTCGACGGCTTTGAAGACGCAATGCGCCGGTTGCTTGCCAGCGGCATCGACTTCGACGTGGTCAAGATGGAAGGCAAGGTGCAGGCGGGCGGGCGCATGGCGCTGCCCGTGCTTGGCCTTGGCACGGCGCGGCTTGTGCGGTCGTTCCGGCCGTCTTCGGGCGGCGCTGGTTATCTGGTGACGCGCAAGGCCGCAGCACAACTGATCGCCAAGGCCGGCAAGCAGCTTCTGCCGGTGGATGATTTCATTTGCAATCCGGGGCTGCATGGCTGCGATGTGATGCATCTGTCGCCCTGGCTCATCGTCCAGGCCGGCTCGGATACGACCATGGGCGACCTGCGCACGCCGCACCGCCACGTCAAACGGCGCGACCCGTTCCATTTTATCCAGCAGGGGCTTATGCGCAGCACCCTCAGGCTCAAGCTGTGGCTCGGTGCGATGCACGGTTCGCCGTTGTCGCTGCTCAAGCTCACCAAGGCGCCGTGGTGCACTGACGACGTGCGCCAGCAGATGCGCCGCCTGGTGCTGGAGGCCGCATGATGATGGCCGCGACGCGCCCCGATGCAGGATATTCGGCTATGCCGCTTGCGGCCAAGCTCGGCCTCAAGGACGGCCAGAGCGTGGTGTTCGTCGGTCTTCCCGACGAGCTTGGCGAACTGGCCGTGTCGCGCGATTTCGCGGCAAAGGCGCTGACCGGTTGGCCAGCGCTTGCCGAGGCGGGCGAGGGGCATGACGTGGTTCACGCCTTCACCAAGCGCCGCGCCGATCTCGACCGCAATGTCGAGACGCTGAAGAAGATGATCGCGCCCGATGGCGCTGTCTGGATCTCCTGGCCCAAGAAGGCAGCGAAGATCGCCACCGACATCACCGAGGATGTCATTCGCGACGTCGCACTGCCGAAAGGGCTGGTGGACGTAAAGGTCTGTGCCGTGGACGCCGTGTGGAGCGGGCTCAAGCTCGTCATCCGCAAGGAACTGCGCCAAGCTGTGAGGAACCGATCGTGGTCGAACTAACACTCCCCAAGAACTCGCAGATCAAGCAGGGCAAGACCTGGCCGAAGCCGGAGGGTGCGACCAATCTGCGCGAATACCGGATTTACCGGTGGTCGCCCGATGATGGTGACAACCCGAGCATCGACACCTATTTCGTCGATGTCGACGATTGCGGCCCGATGGTGCTGGACGCGCTGCTCTACATCAAGAACAAGATCGACCCGACGCTGACGCTGCGCCGCTCCTGCCGCGAGGGCATCTGCGGTTCCTGCGCGATGAACATCGACGGTTCGAACACACTCGCCTGCACCAAGGGCTGCGACGACATTTCGGGTGCGGTGAAGATTTACCCGCTGCCGCACATGCCTGTCGTGAAGGACCTGGTGCCCGACCTCACAAATTTCTATGCCCAGCACCGCTCGATCGAGCCGTGGCTCAAGACGGTGTCGCCGGAGCCGGCGAAGGAATGGCTGCAGAGCCATGAGGACCGCCAGAAGCTCGACGGCCTCTACGAGTGCATCCTATGCGCCTGCTGCTCGACCTCGTGCCCGAGCTACTGGTGGAACGGCGACCGCTATCTCGGCCCAGCAACGCTGCTGCAGGCCTATCGCTGGCTGATCGACTCCCGCGACGAAGCCAAGGGCGAGCGCCTCGACAACCTCGAGGATCCGTTCCGGCTCTATCGCTGCCACACGATCATGAACTGCGCCCAGACCTGCCCGAAGGGTCTCAACCCGGCCAAGGCGATCGCAGAGATCAAGAAGATGATGGTGGAGCGCCGGGTCTGAGGCTAGAGCGCACATGACAGACCTTCCCAACCTCACCCCGGCCGAAGCACGAGTACTCGGCTGCCTGATCGAGAAGAAGGAACTGACGCCCGACGTCTATCCGATGACTTCAAATGCGCTGGTTGCTGCCGCCAACCAGAAGACGTCGCGCGAGCCGGTCATGGCCCTGGAGGTCGCCGATATCGCCCGGGCGCTCGGCACGTTGCAGGCGAAGGGGCTGGCGCGCCAGCAATTCGCCTCGCGCGTCGAACGCTACGAACATCAGATGGCGCAGAAATTCTCGCTGACGCGCAACCAGAGCGCGCTGATCGGCATGCTTCTGCTGCGCGGACCGCAGACCGTCTACGAATTGCTCGCCCGCACCGAGCGTATGGCGAACTTCGCCGATGCCGACGCCCTGCGTAGCGAACTCGACATGCTGATCGGCCGCCGGCCGGCGCTGGTCAAGGAGATCGGCCGCGCACCCGGCCAGCGCGAGGATCGTTTCGCGCATCTTTTGTCAGGTGATGTCGATGCTGCAGTTATTACGACAAGCCGGGCACCGAACGCCACCGCCCCCATTGTTTCGGAGCTCGAGGAACGCGTCCGTATTCTGGAAGAGGAAGTGGCGGCGCTCAAGGCGCGGCTCGACGCTGTCGGAGGATAGGCCGGGCGGCAGAATGATTGAAAACGGCCCGGTTGCGGAAGCATCCGGGCCGTTTTGCGTTGGTGTCTTGTTCGGAGAGGGCGGCGATGCCCTCGTCCGCCTGCCGGCACCTTCTCCCGTGGGGAGAAGGGGGCCAACCTTACTTCCTTGCCGCTTCGACGATCTCGCGGGCCATGGTTTCGGCGATGGCGTCGGTGGTGCGGCCCTCGCGCTCGGCACGCGCGAAGATCGCGGTCAGCGTGTCGGCGATCTTTTCCACGCGCGGCGTCACTGCCTCGACACTGTAGCCGCCATCGGCCTTTTCGGCTGCGACGTTGATCACGCCGCCAGCGTTGATGACGTAGTCGGGGGCGTAGAGGATGTCCTTTTCGACGAGGCGTGCGCCGTCCTCGGCGGTGGCGAGCTGGTTGTTGGCGGCACCGGCGACGATCTTCGCCTTGAGCTGCGGGATGGTGTCGGCGGACAAGATGCCGCCAAGCGCGCAGGGCGCGAAGATGTCGACATCGGCCGACAGGATGGCATCGCCGGTAACGACAGTCGCGCCCAGGGCTTCAGCCGCGCGGTTGGTGCGGGCCGGGTCGAGGTCGGAGATGGTGAGCACAGCGCCTTCGCGATGGAGCTTCTGGCACAGCGACCAGCCGACCGAGCCCAGGCCCTGCACCGCGACGCGGACGCCAGCGAGATTGTCGCTGCCAGTGCGGTGGCGAAGGGCCGCCTTGAGGCCGAGGAAGGTTCCTTGAGCGGTGAAGGGCGAGGGATTGYCGCTGCCGCCCTTGGTGGTGCCGCTGACATTGGCCGCGCGCTCTGCGAGGAAGTCGGCGTCGGAGAGCGTCATGCCGACGTCTTCGGCGGTGATGTATTGGCCTTCGAGCGCGTTGAGCATCTCGGCATAGGCTTCGAGCATCGCAGGCGTCTTGTCCTTCTTGGCGTCGGCGATGATGACCGCCTTGCCGCCGCCGAGCGGCAGGCCAGCGATGGCCGATTTGAAGGTCATGCCTCGCGACAGGCGCAGCGCATCGATGACACCGGCTTCAAAGCTCTTGTGCGGCCAGATGCGCGTGCCGCCCAAAGCAGGCCCGAGCACGGTGGTGTGGATCGACACGATGGCGGTCAGCCCGCGCGCGGTGTCGCGGCCGAGCCAGACCTGCTCGTGATGGTCGAAACCATCGAATTGGGCGACATCAGCGGTGATGTCGGTGATTTCGAGCGTGGTTGCGGCCGACAGTTGCGGGTTGCGCGGTTCAAGGACGTTCAGCATGAGGGTTCCTCCCGGTGAGCTGGTCCTCGGAAGGATAAACCGATCAGACGTTTTTTGGTTTCGAAGTGGCCCTGTGCGGCGACCGCGCATTGCGCTCGCGCGGCGTGCCGCGCAACAAACGAAAAGATTGCCGGTGATGAAAAAGATGGCCGGACGCTGGTCTGCCCCCCTGCGTCCGGCCTGCTGTGCTGCCGCATCGATGCCACACCCTCTGGCACCCCTATGGCAGCCAACCTGTCATTCCATTGCGTCGCCAAGGCGACCGCCAGTTCACGGCTCCGGCTTGTCCGCCTCCGCTGGTGGCCCCTTTGCCGGCTCTCGGGGCGGCTTCGGTTCGGCCGGCTTCGGAAGCTTGCCGCCGAAAGCCATCGGAGCCAGAAAAGCACGCGGGTTGAAGCCTGCAGCGGCGAGAGCCGCGAGCGTCTTCAGGAACTGAAGGTGGTGCATGCCCGGTTTCCTCGTTCCGCCGTCGGGACTGGACCCGCTTCGACTTCGAGCGGCAAACTAGATGGCCTCGTTGGCGCGATCTTGGACTGTGCGGCCCCATGATGCGGCCCAGGCGGCCACCCACAACGGGCCTATCGTGGGCTGTCGAGCGCCGTCTTGACGGATCGGATAACGCGAACTAAAAGGCGCGACCTCACGTCTTGGTTGTGCTGCGTAACATGAGTTGATCCGATGACGAGTGCTAACGGACAGTTCGCTTCATTCCGCCTGATGACCGACGACCTGCCTGCGCAGGACAGGTTGCCGATACTGCGCGAGGTCTATGGCCGGACCATTCTCAATGCCGATTTGGAGCCGGTCGACGATTCGCCCGTCCACATGGATATGCGGGTGAGGCTGTTGCCGGGGATCGGCATCGCCACCGGTGTCGCCTCGCCGATCCGCGTCGGGGTTACATCGCGGATGGTGGACAATGACGACGTCATCCTGCTCGCGGCACTTGCCGGTGGCAGTCACATGCAGATCGGCAAGCTGGAAGAAAGCGTTTTGCCCGGCTGCGCAATGTTCGTGCCCGGTGGCCAGGTGGGGGCGAACGTGACGCGGCCCGGCTTCACCTATGTCAATCTGCGCCTTGAACGGAAGGCGTTGCAGCCTTTGCTGGGCGACGTCACCAGCATGATGATGCGGCCGATACCGGTGCATGAAGGGCCGATACGACTGCTGTTGAGCTACGCCACGGCACTTCAGCAGATGGACGAGGCGTTGCCCGGCAACATGGCGCGCATGGTGGCGACCCATCTGCTCGACCTGACGGCCCTGACGCTTGGTGCGACACGAGATGCGGAGCAGGTGGCGCTGGGGCGCGGCTTGCGTGCCGCGCGGCTGGCGGCGATCAAGTCGGATATATCGGCGCGTGCCGACCTGCGCGGAATCTCGGCCGAAGAGATAGCAGCCTCGCACCGACTGTCGCCGCGCTATGTCAGGAAGCTGTTCGAAAGCGAGGGGCTGTCGTTCACCGAATTCGCGCTTGGCCAAAGGTTGAAGCGCGCGCACCGGATGCTGAGCGACCCGGTTTGGGCGCGCCACAGCATCACCGATATCGCCTATGAGGCCGGTTTCAACGACCTGTCTTATTTCAACAGGGCGTTTCGCAAGCGCTACTATGCTACGCCATCGGACATCCGCGCCGAAACGCTGGCGGCGTGAGCGAGTGCGCGCCGAGCATTGCCCGGCGCCCTTGATTGTTTCGGTCAGGCAAGCTTGGCGTCGAGCGAAACCTTGATGGCGCCGAGTGCCTTGGAGACCGGGCAGCCTTCCTTGGCCTTGGTGGCCAGTTCCTGGAACTTGGTATTATCGATGCCGGGCACGGTGCCTACGAGCGTGAGCGCGCTCTCAGTGATGCCGGTGCCGGGGATGAGCGTCACGACTGCCTTGGCGTCGAGTTTGTCGGCCGGCGTGCCGTTTTCGGCGAGGAAGTGCGACAGCTGCATCGCAAAGCAGCCGGCATGGGCTGCGGCGATCAGCTCCTCGGGGTTGGTGCCCGATTTGCCGGTTTCATCCTCGAAACGCGCCTTGAACGAATAGGGCTGGCCCTTGAGAGCGCCGCTCTGTGTGTCGAGCGTTCCGGAACCTTCCTTCAGATTGCCCTTCCAGACGGCGTTGGCACTGTGGTTCATGGACTTTCTCCTGGTTCAAACTGAGCGGCGGTTGAAAGACTATAGCGTCGCCGCGCGCGCATGCCACCTTCGCATGAAGGACCGGTGAGAAAACCGTGGCCTTCGAAAAAACTGTCTCGCGAAAATGTCTGGATGGTGGCGGGCGCGTCGTCCTTGGAACGTCGTGGCGTGGTGCCGCGCCTGCCGGAGGGTGAGATGCAGTTGCTACCGCATGGCAATCTCGGAAAAGGGATCGTCGAGGCGAATGCCCTGGGTGGATTTTGCGTGCCGTCCTCGGGCGTCGGCCGGGTGCTGCTGGCATTCGGCATCATCATTGTGCTGGGTTTGCTTTTTGACGCGATGGCAGGGCAACCGGCCAGCAAGTCCGCCGCACCGGTGCTAGGCTTCCAACACAGCAAGGGAGAGTAGGATGAAGTATCTTTGCCTGGTTTATCATGAGGAACAGCAGCTTGGCGCGCTTTCGCGGGACGCTGCGGCGAAGCTCGACGCGGATTCGCTTGCCTATGACAGGATGCTGGAAAACAGCGGCAAGCTGATCGCGGCTCAAGCGCTGCAGTCGGTGAAGACGGCCAAGACCGTCAAGCGCCGCAATGGCAAGAAGCTGGTCACCGACGGCCCCTTCGCCGAGACCAAGGAGCAGCTGATCGGTTTCGTCATGATCGAGGCGGCCGACCAGGACGAGGCGCTGGAGATCGCCTCGAACATCCCGCTTGCCGCGATGGGGCAGATCGAAGTGCGGGCGATCTACGATATTCCGGGGTCCTAGATCGCGTCGCCCTTGAGCAGACGCGGGGTTTCGCCAGTCAGGCCCGAGGCCTGGCGGATGAAATAGTCCTTGAGCTGCGGCACACGGTCGACCAGGCCCAGGCCGATGTCGCGAATGGCGCGGATGGGAGCGATGTCGTTGGAAAACAGCCGGTTGAGCACGTCGGTGGTGACGCCCATGCGCACGGTGTCGAAGCGGCGCCACTGTTCGTAGCGCTCAAGCACGTCGAGCGAGCCGATGTCCTGTCCCAGCCGGTCGGCCTCAACGATGGTCTCGGCAAGGGCTGCCGCATCCTTGAAGCCGAGATTGAGGCCTTGGCCCGAGATCGGGTGGATGCCGTGGGCTGCGTCACCGGCCAGGGCGAAGCGGTTGGCGACGAAGGCGCGGGCCAGCGTCAGGCCGAGCGGCCAGGCGCGGGGCTTGTCCTCGACGCGGATCTCGCCGAGCTGGAGGCCGAAGCGCTGCTCCAGCTCGATCTCGAAGACGAATGGGTCGCCATTGACCAGCTTTTCGGCGTCCTCGGTGCGTTCGTTCCAGACGATCGAGGAGCGGTTGGTGCCATCCTTGGTCGGCTTGAGCGGTAGCGTGGCAAAGGGCCCGGCCGGCAGGAAGTGCTCCTCGGCGCGGCCGCCATGCGGGCGCTCATGCGCCACCGTGCAGACGATGCCGGACTGGCCGTATTCCCAGCGCACGGTCTTGATGCCGGCCATGTCGCGCAGCCTGGATTTTACGCCATCGGCGGCGATCAAAAGTTTGACGTCGAAGCTTACACCGTCGGCGAGATGGACTTTGGACCCAGCGATGCCGGCCTCGAAGGCCTGGACGGCGACGCCTTCGATGATGTCGATGCCGAGCTCAGCAGCTCGGCGGCGCAGCGCTCCGTTGAGCACCTTGTTTTCGACCATGTGGGCGAAGGGCTCGCCTGCGCCGACTTCGCCGTCGAAGGTCAGGAAGACAGGGCGGACCGGATCGGAGGTTTTGGAATCGGTGATGATCATGCTGGTGATCGCCTGCGCCTCGGGCGCGATCTCCTCCCAGCAGCCGAGCTGGTCGAGCATGCGGCAAGCGGCGGCGGCAATCGCGGAAGCGCGGCCGTCCTTGCGCCAGACTTCGGCAGGGGCGGCATCGACGATGGCGATGTGCAGATTGGGCCGCGCCTGCTTGATCGACACTGCGGTGGCGAGGCCGACATAGCCGGCACCGGCGACCAGCACGTCGAGCTGCGTCGATTTATTGGCGTCAGATTCGCGCGTGACCATGGCGACGTCCTTTACGGCTAGGCTTCCCGCCTTGACTCGACGGGGGCTTCCTGCTGGAAACCGGGGATACTTCGTCCCGAAAAGGGGAAAGCATGCCGGCCGGAATACAAGAGCTTCTCAGCATTCTCAATCTCGAGAAGCTGGAACACAACCTGTATCGTGGTCGCAGCCCGCAGGTTCAGTGGCAACGTGTGTTTGGCGGCCAGACAATCGCCCAGGCGCTGGTGGCGGCGCAGCGCACGGTCGAGCCCGATCGGCACGTGCATTCGCTGCATGGCTACTTCATGCGGCCGGGCGATATCACCGTGCCGATCATCTACGAGGTCGACCGCATCCGCGATGGTGGCAGCTTCACCACGCGGCGCGTGGTGGCGATCCAGCATGGGCATGCTATCTTTTCGCTCGAGGCCTCGTTCCAGGTCGAAGAGACCGGCCTCGAATATCAGATGCCGATGCCGCTCGACGTGCCGCCGCCCGAAGAGCTGAAGTCACAGCGCGAGCTGTTGCAGGAGGCAACCCATGTGCCCGAGCAGATCAGGCTGTTCTGGGCCAAGGAACGGCCGCTGGAGCTGCGCCCGGTCTATGCGGAGCACTATTCGAGCCGAGACAAGCTGCCGCCGCTGCAGAAGGTCTGGATTCGCCTGACCGGCCCGGTGCCGAACGACCGTGCGTTGCGCTGCGCCGTGCTTGCTTATCTCTCCGACATGACGCTGCTCGATACGGCAACCTTTGCCCATGGCCGCGGCATCTTCGATCCCGACATCCAGGCGGCAAGCCTCGACCACGCCATGTGGTTTCATCGCGAGCATCCGCTCGACGGCTGGCTGCTCTACACCCAGGATAGCCCCTCGACGTCGGGTTCGCGCGGGTTCACCCGCGGCGCGCTTTACGCCCAGGACGGCACGCTGATTGCCTCGGTGGCACAGGAAGGGCTGATCCGCCTGCGCACAAAGCCTACAAAATAGGCATTTTAGGGTTTTTGCACGTTCTGTAGGCAGGTGCATTGCTGCACGTGCGAAGGGCGCTGCCTGCTTAGAGCAAATTAATCTTAAATTTCAATGACTTGCTCCGTGCTACTGCAAACTGGCACGGAGCTTGAATCCTTGCTGTTACTCACTGGTGACTTTCGGGTCCGCTGGGGATGTCTGCAAACGCGGGGGACCCGCATCAGCAAAGGGTGAAACCTGATGAAAATCGTGATGGCAATCATCAAGCCTTTCAAGCTCGACGAGGTGCGTGAAGCGCTCACCAATGTCGGCATACAGGGCCTGACCGTCACCGAAGTCAAAGGCTACGGGCGGCAGAAGGGACATACCGAGATCTACCGCGGCGCCGAATATGCCGTGAGCTTCCTGCCCAAGATCAAGATCGAAGTCGCCGTCTCGACCGAGCTCGCCGACAAGGCCGTCGAGGCGATCACCGCTGCGGCCAAGACCGGCCAGATCGGCGACGGCAAGATCTTCGTCTTCGGCATCGACCAGGCCGTGCGCATCCGAACCGGCGAAACCGACACCGACGCGCTCTGAGCGGGCCAACCAATTGTCATGGAGACCTCAATGCAAATTCCTACCTCATTGAAGACGGCGGCGCGCTCGGCCCTGCTTGGCACGCTCGCACTCGCCGCACTGGGCACGGTCGCGGCTTTTGCCCAGGAAACCGCACCTGCCGCAGCCGACGCGGCCGCAGCTGCACCCGCGCCCGCCGATGTCATGGACAAGGGCGACGTCGCCTGGATGCTGACGTCGTCGCTGCTGGTGCTGTTCATGGCCTTGCCGGGCCTGGCGCTGTTTTACGGCGGTCTCGTGCGCGCCAAGAACATGCTGTCGGTGCTGATGCAGTGCACGATGATCGTGGCGCTGGTGATCGTGATCTGGACGTTCTGGGGCTATTCGATGGCCTTTGGCGACGCACCGAGCCCCTATTGGGGCGGCCTCGGCAAAGCCTTCCTGATTGGGGTGACACCTGAAAGCATGGCGGCGACCTTCACCAAGGGCGTGGTCATTCCCGAATATGTCTTCATCGTCTTCCAGATGACCTTTGCCTGCATCACGCCGGCGCTGATCGTCGGCTCGTTCGCCGAACGCATCAAATTCCCGGCGGTGCTGCTGTTCGTGGCGCTGTGGGTGACCTTCGTCTACTTCCCGATCGCCCATATGGTCTGGGATTCGGACGGCCTGATCTATGGCTGGGGCGCGCTTGATTTCGCTGGCGGCACCGTCGTGCACATCAATGCGGGCATCGCCGCACTGGTCGGTGCCCTTTTGGTCGGCAAGCGCATCGGCTACGGCAAGGACAACATGGCGCCGCACTCGATGACGCTGACCATGGTCGGCGCGTCGATCCTGTGGGTCGGCTGGTTCGGCTTCAACGCCGGCTCCAACCTTGAAGCCAATGGCGGTGCGGCGCTTGCCATGATCAACACCTTCACAGCCACCGCAGGCGCTATCCTCGCCTGGGTGATCATCGAAGTGGTTACGCGCGGCAAGGCATCGATGCTGGGTGCTGCCTCGGGCATGGTTGCAGGCCTTGTTGCTGTGACGCCGGCTGCCGGCTTTGTCGGTCCGGTCGGCGCCATCGTGCTCGGAGCGATCGCTTCGGCCATCTGCTACTTCTTCGTGGCGGTGGTGAAGATCAAGCTTGGCTATGACGACTCGCTCGACGTGTTCGGCATCCACGGCGTCGGCGGCATCGTCGGCGCTATCGGCACCGGCGTCTTCAACGCCAAGGCGCTGGGCGGCGTCGGCTACGGGACGCTTTCGATCGGCGGCCAGGTGTGGACCCAGTTTCTCGCCGTATCAGTGACGGTGCTGTGGTGCGGCATCGGCTCGCTGGTGCTCTACAAGCTGGTCGACCTGCTCATCGGCCTGCGCCCGAGCGTCGAAGCCGAACGCCAAGGTCTCGACCTGACTTCGCATGGCGAGGTGGCCTACCACTCGTAATCACCCCACTTGTAATAACCAAGGGCGGCGGAGCTGCAGCTTTGCCGCCGCATTCTCCCCATCCCGTCGTGGCCGCCCGAAAAGCAGCCACGCTTTGAGGCCCGGAGCAATCCGGGCCTCCTTTTATGCAAACACCCGTAGCAATCAGGCGAAGAACGCCTGGATTCGTGGCCACCAGCCCATTGCGGCGCGAACGCGCCGGGCGGCGCTGGCGCCTCTGACGGCTTCGCCGAAGTGGCAGTAGCAAACGATGTTGTGCAGCTGCCGGTCGGACAGGTCGAAGAAGCGTTTGGCTTCGCCGTAGCTGTCGTCATTGAGGCCGGATGACCGGAAGTGTGGGTCCTCGAATGCCACGGTGAGCGGCGAACCCGTGACACGCATCGCCATGCGCTCGGCGCGCGGGGCATACTCGGTGCCCGGAAGCGTGCCGAGGCGCCGTTCGGGCTGGTGTTCCAGCAATTGGGCCCAGCGTTCGAGGCGCTGGGTCCGCGTCATGGGCAGATAGGGAGCTGCGGGTTGGATTTCAGCGAATGCCTGCAGTTGCTCGATGGTATGGTGTTTCATCGTCGCCTCCTGTCTTAGCTCTTGCTAATATTGGAAGGTATGGCGGTGCGAGCGCCGGGGCAAGCCCGAATAGCGCTGCCAATGGAAAAACCCCGGCGTCAATGATGGCTGTGACTCGGCGAGGTTTTGCGCGTGTTCCGGGTCGCTGCAGACGCTCGTGCATGAACGATGGCTTAACCTTAATGCGGCCTTAACCTTCCCCTCGATAGTCTGACAACCGAATCTGCCCGCGATGCGTTCGCATGTGGGCCACGGCATCAATGGACGGGGACGAGGCATGCGTTCTGGGGTTTCCTCACCGCTCGCGCTGACCGACGCAGGGCACGGC
>NZ_JBFUKO010000025.1:0-23623 GCF_056400805.1 Aminobacter sp. P4_H6_2 | reverse complement strand
GTGACCACCACGCCGTCATGGATGATCGCCGGCACTTTCTTGTTGGGCTGGATCGAACGATAGTCCTCCGGCACACCGCCCGGCGCGCGAATGTTCACCTTCTCGATCTGGTAGGGCACGCCGAGTTCCTCCAGGAGCCACAGGATCGTCGACGAACGCGACCAGGGAGCGTGGTAGAAGGTGATCATCGTTTTTCTCTCCTCTTTTGACCTTTCGTTCCTAGCACGGCCTTCCTGACAGCCCTTTGTCAGGAGCAATGGCAAGATATTCGATTGGGCCAGCGATCAGTGGCGCTGATGGAAAACATCGCCGATCGCATCGGCCATGATGTCGACGGCTTGGCTTTTGGCGCGGAATTGGAACACCGCGCCTGTTGTACAGATCTGGCCAACACCGGACGCCTCGATCATCCGCGGCAATTGTAAGACTGTCATGATTTCAATTCGCTTGCATCGTTTCAAAAGCCGATGAATAGTCTGGTTACCCATTGGAAGGTGGCCGTCAGATGCGGCTACGGACTGGTAAGTACCGTCCTCACTTTCACCCGCCGCGACTTTCACGGCGGGTATTTTTTTGGCTGGCCCAACAGGAGGCTGCGACAAGCGCTCTCGCCCCTGCCCGCCACAAGATAGAACAAACAAGACGACCTCATACGATAGGCCACGCCGACCTCATGCAGAATAGAACGCTTCTCGGCATCCTGTGCCTCTGCCTGGGCGTGCTGGTGTTTTCGATCCAGGACGCGCTGATCAAGGCTGTTGCCGGCACCTATCCAGTGAGCGAAGCGCTGCTGATTCGCGCCGTGGTGGCACTGCCCATCCTGCTTTTGATGGTGCATCGCGATGTCGGCCTGGCGGCACTCGCCTCGCCCAACTGGCGTTTCCTCGCCACGCGCTCATCGATCCTGTTCATTTCCTACTGCGCCTATTATTTGGCGATACCAGCACTGCCGATCGCCGACGCGGCAGCACTATTTTTCCTCGCACCTTTGCTGATCATGACAATGGCCGGCCCCTATCTCGGCGAACGGGTGCCGTGGCAGAGCCTTGCCGCGGGTGCTGTCGGCCTGCTCGGCGTCATCGTCATGGTCAATCCGGGCTCGGGCGTTTTCGAATGGGCGGCACTGCTGTCGCTGATCTCGGCGTTTCTCTACGGATTTTCGCAATTAATGGCGCGCAAGATCGGCGTCACCGAAAGCGCTACCACCATGGCCTTCTACCAGAACGCCGCCTATCTCATCGGCGCGCTGGTGATCACCGCGATCTTCTCGGCCACCGGCTTCCACAAGACCGGCCACCCAAGTCTCGATTTCCTGATGCGACCATGGCTCTGGCCGAGCCTGCGCGACTTCCTGATGATGGGCGCCTGYGGGGTGATTGCCGCGATAGGCATGGTGCTGCTCGGACAGGCCTACAGGCTCACGCCAGCCAACAAGGCGGCGACGTTCGAATATACAGGCCTGTTGTGGGCACCGCTGTGGGGCTTCTTGTTCTTCGCCGAGATTCCCGGCAGCGGCACGGTGATCGGGGCGCTTTTGATCGTCGGCGCCGGCATCTTCGCACTGAACGCCGGCGGACGTGCGCCTCAGGCAGCGCCGGCGAGCGCTACCGACTGATTCGTCCGCGCAAGTGCCAGCGAAACGCGGTCGCGAATATCAGCAAGCGTAAAGGGCTTTTGCACGACATCGATGATGATGGCGTCGAGTTCATCGGCGCGCTCGCGCTGGTCGGCATAGCCGGTCATCAAAAGGATCGGCAGGCCGGGATAAGAACGGGCAGCCAGCTGCGCCATCTCGATGCCGTCCATCTCCGGCATACGGATGTCGGAGACCACAAGATCGTAGATGCCGAGTTCGGCATGGATGCAATCGAGCCCCTGCGCGCCGTCGCAGGCGACATCGACATTGTGGCCAGCGCGTTCGAGCGCGCGGGCTGCGAGAGTGCGGACGGACTCGTCGTCCTCAACGATCAGAAGTTTTGCCATGACGGCGATATTTGCCGCGACTGGTTGACGATTTCTGAAGGCCGGGAAAGTTTATGCCTGTCGCTGGGTCAGTCTTCGCCTTTGACCACGCCGACAAAAGGCAGCTCGCGGAAGGCGTGCGCCACGTCCATGCCGTAGCCGACGACGAAATAGTCCGGGCAATCAAAACCGACATAGTCGGCATCAAGATCGGTCTTGCGGCGCATGCGCTTGTCGAGCAGCACAGCGATCGAGCAGCTCTTGGCGCCGCGCGACATCATCAGCTCGCGGGTGAATTTCAGCGTCTTGCCCGATTCGAGAATGTCGTCGATCAACAGCACGTCGCGGCCGGCGACCTCGTTGTCGATATCGCGCAGCACGCGGACTTCGCCGCTGGTCGTGCCGGCGCCGTAGCTGGAGATGAAAATGAACTCCACTTCCGGTGACAGGCCGACATCGTGCATCGCGCGGATCAGGTCGGCGGCGAAGATGAACGAGCCCTTGAGCACAGAGATGACCAGAAGGTCGGTGTAGTCGTGCGCCGCGATGTCCTTGGCGAGTTCGAGATTGCGCCGTGCGATCGCCGAGGCGGAGAACAGCACTTCGATTTCCTTGTCGCGCACAACTGGCATGACAGCATCCTATTCCGAGAAAGCGACCGTGACGGTCTTTATCCCGTTCATAGGCACGTCGAGCCGGCTCGAAAAGGCCCATCTTGCGCCGGGAGCCACAGCAATGGCCCCTGTCCCCAGCCTGTAACGCAGGATCTTGCCGTCATTTCCGGCCACTGCGATGTCGATCGGAGGCAAGGATGCAGGGCTTTTGCCGTCGTTGATCGCTACGCCATCGACAAGCAGCACCGGCCTGCGGCCAGAGTTGTCGATGCGAGAATCGACCTCGCCGATGCGCAGTGACGGCGATTGCCAGGCAATCGGAAACGCTGCCGCACGCACGACGGCATGCCCTCCCGAGACCCAGAATGCCATTGCCGCCAAGGAGATACCGGCGATCCAGAAGACCGGCCCGCTCTGCCTAGGGCTCGCATCAGGAGGCATGTGAGCGGACCGCAGCATCTCCATCCCGCCCACACGCGCCGCCTGGTTGGCAAAAACGGGCTGGTCGGCAGATGATTCGTTGCGGGGATGCGACGGTGTCACGACCTCGAAATCGGCATCGACAATGTCGGCTGGATCGACGCGCGACGGCTGGGCGAATGTGTCGCGGCCTTCCGCGGTCATGATTTCGCCGGAAACCGGGCGTGCTTTCCGCTCCTCAGCCATCAGACCCCTTCGACATTTTGCTGAGAGGGGGTAAACGGAAATGGTTAATGCTTTGCCACCGAGGGGCCTTCGAGCCCCAGCCCGGACGGAAACTTAACCGTCCGTTAACCATGCGGACCCATGGTCGTTTCGTAGAAACGGGCAGCCAGGGTCCCGATGAATCTCCGTGGATTCGCAAGTTCAAGGTCTGCAGCACGTGATCCGCTTCGAGAATGTCGGCCTCAGATACGGAATGGGACCGGAGATCCTGCGTGATATCTCCTTCCACATTCCCGAGCGTTCGTTCCAGTTCCTGAGCGGACCTTCCGGCGCGGGCAAGACCACCTTGCTGCGTCTGCTGTTCCTGTCGCTCAAGCCGACGCGTGGGCTGATCAGCGTTTTTGGCAAGGACCGCTCGCGCATTACCCGCGCCGAGCTGCCTTTGATGCGACGCCGCATCGGCGTGGTGTTCCAGGATTTCCGCCTGCTCGACCACATGACCACCTACGAGAACGTGTCGCTGCCGCTGCGCGTGCGTGGCCGCGAGGAAGCGAGCTACCGCACCGACGTCACCGAACTGCTGAAATGGGTTGGCCTGGGCGAGCGCATGCACGTACTGCCGCCTGTCTTGTCAGGCGGCGAAAAGCAGCGCGCCGCGATCGCCCGCGCGCTGATCGAACAACCCGAGATCCTTTTGGCCGACGAGCCGACCGGCAACGTCGATCCGCCGCTGGCGCGACGCCTGCTGCGCCTGTTCATCGAGCTCAACCGGCTCGGCACCGCCGTGGTCATCGCCACCCACGACCTCGGGCTGATGGACCAGGTCGACGCCCGGCGCATGATTCTCGCCGGAGGAAGGCTCGATATCTATGATTGAGGCTCCCGCCGACGGCCGCGCTCACGACGAAGAGTTCGAAGACGAATTCGAAGATGCGCCGCTGCAGCAGTCACCACCCCGGGCGCAGCGCAAGGCAGCCCCCATCGTGCCGTCGCAAAACGTCGCCGGCCGCGCGCTGGTGCTTGTCATCGCCATCATGACCTTCCTGTCATGCCTGACCTTGGGCGCGGTCACGCTGGTGCGCGACACGGCTTCGGTGTGGGAAAACCAGATTTCGCGTGAGGCAACGATCCAGATCAAGCCCGCCGAGGGGCTCGACATGGAGGCGGCACTGGAGACARCAGCTCGTATCGCTGGCGAATTCGCAGGTGTCAGCGCCACCAAGATCGTCGACCGCGCGGCCACCGCCCGCCTGCTCGAGCCCTGGCTCGGCTCGGGCCTCAACATCGACGAATTGCCGGTGCCGCGTCTGGTGATCGTGACCATCGACGAAAACAACCCGCCCGATTTTGCCGCGATGCGCCAGGCGATTACCCCCAAAGTGCCGACCGCAACGCTTGACGACCACCGCACCTGGGTCGACCGGCTGGTGGCGATGGCACGCACCACCGTGACCATCGGCACAGGCGTGTTGGTGCTGATGCTGGCCGCGACCGTTTTGTCGGTGGTGTTTGCGACGCGTGGCGCCATGGCCGGCAACGGCCACATCATCGAGGTGCTGCATTTCGTCGGCGCCGAGGCCGGCTTCATCGCCCGCGAGTTCCGCCGCCACTTCCTTTTGACCGGCATGAAGGGCGCGGCCGCCGGCGGCATTGCGGCGGTAATCGTCTTCATCATCTTTTCCTGGTGGTCGTCGCGCAACCTGGCGACGCCGGAAGCCGACCAGGCAACCGCTTTGTTCGGCAACTTCGCCATCGGTGCCAACGGCTATCTCGGCGTTGCCGTGATCGTCGCGGTGATCGGGGCTCTGACCGCCGCAACCTCGCATTTCACCGTTGTCAGCTACCTCGGCGACATCGACACACATCAACCGGACGGGTTGTAATCACGGATGATGTCTTATCGTCACCTAATGTGTATAATTAGGCTCTGCAAAAGCCGCATTCCCGGCTTAACCATGGTTTCGTGATGGGACAGAACGGGCTCGCCGCATCGGGGACGGTTTCAGGAACGAAATTCTACCCGGCCAGGCTCAAGCCGCGCCGGAGAATGGTTTTTTTGYGCCGCATACTGTTTATCCTCGTCGCAGCCGCCTTTATCTTCACGGGGGGCTTCGCCCTCTTTGCGACTCACGTCAGCGGCTTGACCACACCCACCGATCCCGCCAAGGCCGACGCCATCATCGTTCTGACCGGTGGGCAATCGCGGATCGACGCTGCCCTTGGCCTGCTCAAGGCCGGCAAGGGCCAGCGCCTGCTGATCAGCGGCGTCCACCCTTCGGCAACCCGACGCCAGTTGCAGCTCGCCAACCGTGGCGACAAGGCGCTGTTCAATTGCTGCGTCGACATCGACCGCGCCGCGCTCGACACCATCGGCAATGCCGAGGAAAGCGCCAAATGGGTCGAAGGCCATGACTATGAGCGCGTCATTTTGGTGACCAACAATTATCACATGCCGCGCAGCCTGCTGGAGATGGGGCGGCTGCTGCGCCATGCCAGTCTGGAGCCCTATCCGGTCGTCAACTCCAAGCTCGACGACGGGAGCTGGCTGACCAAGCCCGAAGCCCTGCGCGTGCTGTTCACCGAATACAACAAGTACCTTCTGGCGCTGGCCCGCGGCATCGTGCCGGTCAAGCCATCAGCGGACGGCGTGGTCGTGGTGCAGGCCGAGGCGTCCGAATAGGGACCACCMCCGTCCCAAAGATGCCAGCAGCTGCTAGGCGCCGTTTTCCTTTTCGGACGGCTTGGTGTAACCAACGGCAAAATCCGTCCTCAGGCGCTCCTCACAATGCTCTATATCCGCTCGCTGGCATTCAACTTCGTCTTTTATGTCAGCCTGGTCGCCCAGATGATTCTGTGGACGCCCTATTACTTCCTGTCGCCGCGCCATCGCGCCTGGTTCGTGCCGAAATTCTGGGCCCGCACCAGCCTGTGGCTGCAGGAAAAGATCGCCGGCACGAAGAGTGAAGTAACCGGCATGGAGAACCTGCCCGAGGGCTCGTTCATCCTGGCGCCCAAGCACCAGTCGTTCTGGGATGCCATCGCCTTCTTTCCCTATCTGCGCGACCCGCTCTACATCCTCAAGCGCGAATTGATGTGGATCCCGTTCTTCGGCTGGTACATCGCCAAGATGAAGATGATCCCGGTCAATCGCGGCAAACGCTCGGTGGCACTGAAGGCTGTCGTCGTTGCGACCCGCAAGGAAATGCAGAACGACCGCCAGTTGATCATCTATCCCGAAGGCACCCGCCGCGCGCCAGGAGCCGAGCCGGCCTACAAATGGGGTATCGCCGAGCTCTATTCGGCACTCGACCTGCCGGTTGTTCCGGTCGCCCATGTCGCCGGCCTGTACTGGCCGCGCCGCAAGTTCCTGCGCTTCCCCGGCACGATCAAGGCACGCTTCCTGCCGCCTATCCCGGCTGGCCTGGACAAGGACGAGTTCATGAGGCGTCTGATCGCCGAGACAGAGGCCGCCTGTGATGCGTTCCTGATCGAGGCTGCAACGTCGGAAAATCCCCCGCCGATGCCGCCGGCGGCAGCAAAGCGGCTGGGAGAACTGGGCGTAAAGGCCGGCTAACAGTTAGCCTGCCACCATCCGCCGCTCGTGTTCGAGCAGCCAGCGCTTGCGCCAGAGGCCACCGCCATAGCCAGTCAGGTCGCCGCTGACACCGACAACCCTATGGCAGGGAATGACGATGGCGATCGGGTTGGCGCCATTGGCGCGGCCGACCGCGCGCACCGCAGGCGGATTGCCGATATCTGCCGCGAGACCTGAATAGGTCGCCGTTGTGCCAACAGGGATCTGCCGCAGCCCATCCCATACCTGGCGCTCGAAGGCCGAGCCCTGTGGCGCAAGCCGGGTCGCGAAGCTCGAGGATTTTCCCGCGAAATAGGCGACGAGTTCGGCCGAGATCTGGTCGATGGGCGCTGCCCGGCCAAAGACGATGGCCGAACCCGTGGCGGCCTGCAGCTTGGCCACTTCGGCAGGCAACGCCTTGCGTTCCAGAAATTCGAGGATGTGCAGCGCATGCGCATCGGCAATCGCAATCATCGGGCCGATCGGCGTTTCGACCCAGTCCGCCTTAAGCATGGTCTTGCCGCGCAGCTTGGCCGGTGCTTCGCCGAGCATCCGGGTGATAGCGGCGCGAAAACCGCTGCCTGAATCGAAGCCGGCGTCGATCTGCGTGTCGATGACGCTATCGCCGGAGGTCAGTCGTTCGGCAGCATGGCCGAGGCGCCGCAGCCGCGCCATTTCGAGGAAGCTCATGCCGAATCGGCGCTTGAAAGCGCGCCGCACCGTCGAGGCATCGAAGCCCATGGCGATGACGTCGGTTTCCAGCCATCGCCGCTCCGGCTCGCGCTCAAGCGCATCGATGAGTGTTGCGACAAGCGGTTCGGGTTCTYCGGTACCCATCATCGGCCGGCAGCGCTGACAAGGGCGAAAGCCGCCATGCAGGCATTCGGCTGTGGTGTCGAAGAACTGCACGTTCTCGCGCTTGGGCTTTCGTGCGGCGCAGGTAAGCCGGCAGAAGATGCCTGTCGTTTTCACGCCGACATAGGCAAAGCCGTCGTAACCCGCGTCGCGCGCGAGAAGGGCGTCGTAGAGCACATCGTCGGATGGACGTTGGAAAAGCATGGCGAATCCTTAGCGCGAGTCCGCCCTCGTCGCCGCCGAAAATCGTGCATGTATTTTTTGCTGCTGACAGCGCGCCGTCATTTGCCAACCAGCCGCGCCACCTCTTCCAGCCAGTGGTCGCGAATGCCGAGCGCACGCAGATGCTCTACTGTGCTTGCGACATAGTCCTCGTTGCGGCCGGACTGGCCGACCGCGCCAATGACGATCCCGGCGGCGTGCGCCGCGTCGAGCTTGCCGGCATATTGGCGGTGGTTGCGGTCGGCGATGTAACAGACCGCCTCAACCTTCTCGCCCTGAGCGAGTTGGATCGCCAGCGAGCGCTCGAGATAGACGCTGGTGACAAGTTCGCGCTCGCGCAGATAGGCGAGCACCTCGTCGCGCAGGTCGCCAGGCACGCGGAAGGCGAGCCCGACGCAGGAGCCGCCACGGTCGAGGCCGAGCACCAGGCCCGGCCGTTGCTCGGTGCCGCGATGCACAAAGGAGCGGATGCACAGCGAGCGGCGAAAGCCCATCAGCCGGGCGCGGCGCGTCTCGACATGCGCAAAACCTGGCCGCCACATCAGCGAGCCATAGCCAAAAACCCAAAAATCGCCCATATCGCCAAGCCTGTTGGTGKTTCGCGGGTTTCCCGCTTACAGCGCCGCGCGTCCTCGGACGCGCAAAGGACGCTGTAACACTTTGAATCTGTGCATGATCCTTTCCGAAAGTCAGTCCGATTTTCGGGGTCATGCACTAGCGAGAGCCCGAGCATGACGTCAAGCCAAGAACCAAAACCGAACTACAGCCGCCGCTTCCTGTGGCTCGGACTTTTCATCGTGCTTTTGTTCGGCGGCTACAGCGCCGGCTGGTTCTGGTTTGCCGGAAAGGCCGAAAACGAGGTCCGCGAGGCGATCGCAGGCTTGAGCCGCGACGGCGTGTCAATCGAATGCGCGAGCCCTACGATCAGGGGCTTTCCGTTCCGCATCGGACTGTTCTGCGACAGGCTGGACTATGAGGATTCCGCCCGCAGGATTTCCGCCAGCGCCGGCAGCCTGCGCACCGCAGCCCAGATCTACCAGCCGATGCGCACAGTGATCGAGCTAGACGGGCCGCTGCGCGTCACCGCGCCTGACCTGCCCCAGCTTCAGTTCAACTGGGATCTCCTGCACGCCAGCGCCCGCCTCGCCAATCCCTTGCCGGAGCGGATTTCGGTGGAAACGCGCAAGCTGACCGGCCAAGCCGCCTTCAGCGACGGCCCACCGACACCGCTGTTCACCGCCGAGGAAACCCAGACGCACCTGCGTCCGAACGGCACCAACCTCGACCTTGCAGGAACCTTCACCGGGCTCTTGGTCGACCCTCAGGCGATCGATGGCCGCATACTGCCCAAGCTCGACGGCAGCGCCGACACGACACTCAACAATGGCGTTGCCCTTGTGACGAGCGCGCAGCCTGTCTTGCGCGGTCAATCAGGCATGATCCGTTCGATGACGCTGACATCAGGCGGCAGTGCGGGTGTGGCACTCAGCGGGCCATGGTCGATCAATGCTGACGGGCTGGTCGACGCCGACCTGAAGGTGATCATCCAGAACCCGCGCGACCTGTCGCGCATCCTGTCGGATGTCATCCCCGAGCAGCGTCAGCAGATAGGATCGGTGTTTTCCGGGCTTGCCTTGCTTGGAGACGCGCCGGCCCTGCCGCTGCGCATCGTCAAGGGCCGAGCCACGCTCGGCTTCATTCCGCTAGGCATGATASCGGCAGTGCAATGAGAGTGGGGCAGTAGGGCATTGGGGGAATAAGGCAGTAAGAACTTGTGCCGCGAGGCAGCGGGCGGAAGGGTTATACCTGCCCTACTGCCCTACTGCCCTAGTTCTTCACCGGATGCTCGATCGCCTCGCGGCCAAAGTTCGGCACATCGACTTCCTGGCCAGCCTCGATGATCGAGCGGCGGATGGCGCGGGTGCGGGTGAACATCTCGAACAGCTTGTCGCCGTCGCCCCAGCGGATCGCCCGCTGCAGCGAGGCGAGATCTTCGGAGAAGCGCGCCAGCATTTCGAGGATCGCGTCCTTGTTATGCAGGCACACATCGCGCCACATCGTCGGATCGGAAGCAGCCAATCGCGTGAAATCGCGGAAGCCGGAGGCTGAATATTTGATCACTTCCGACTTGGTCACCGCTTCGAGATCGTCGGCGGTGCCAACGATATTGTAGGCGATGATATGCGGCAGGTGCGAGACGATCGCGAGCGTCATGTCGTGATGCTCGGGGTCCATCGTGTCGATGTTGGAGCCGCAGCGGCGCCAGAATTCCGACAGCTTTTCCAGTGCCACCGGATCGGTGTCCGGCAGCGGCGTGAAGATGCACCAGCGGTTTTCGAACAGGTCGGCGAAACCGGCGTCGGGGCCCGACTTTTCAGTACCGGCAAGCGGGTGGCCGGGGATGAAATGGACACCTTCCGGAATGTAGGGCTGCATCTGCGCGATGACCGAGGCCTTGGTCGAGCCGACATCGGTGAGGATGGCGCCCGGCTTGAGCGCGGGAGCGATGTCGCTGGCAACCGCGCCGGACGAGCCAACCGGCACCGAAACGATGATGAGGTCGGCGTCCTTGACCGCAACCTTGGCATCGGTCGAATAGCTGTCGCCGAGGCCGAGTTCTTCGGCACGCGCAAGCGTTTGCGCGCTGCGCGTGGAAATGGCGATGTGGCGGGCCAGGCCCTCGCGCCGGATGACCCGGGCAAGCGAGGAGCCGATCAGGCCGATGCCGATGAGGGCGATCTTTTCAAAAAGGGGATCGGACATGGTTCAACTTTTCAGAAATTCGGTGAGTGCGGCGATCACGCCGCGATTGGCCTCTTCGGTGCCGATGGTCATGCGCAGCGCATTGGGGAAGCCGTAGCCGGCGACCCTGCGCAGGATATAGCCACGCGCGCTGAGATACTCGTCGGCCAAATCGGCGCCGTGCCTGGCATCGTCGGGGAAGTGGACGAGCAGGAAGTTGCCGACGCTCGGCGTGACGCGAAGGCCAAGCTTTTCGAATTCGGCGACCAGCCATTCCGCCCACTGGGCGTTGTGCGCCACGGTGCGCTCGACGTGGCTACGGTCTTCCATGGCCGCGACGCCGGCCTCGATTGCCGCCGCATTGACGTTGAACGGCCCGCGCATGCGCTCCAGCACGTCGATGACGTGTGACGGCGCATAGATCCAGCCGATGCGCATGCCACCCAGACCGTGGATCTTGGAGAAAGTGCGGGTCATGACGACGTTCTCGTTGCCCGCGACCAGTTCGACGCCGGACTCGTAGTCGTTGCGGCGGACATATTCGGCATAGGCCCCGTCGAGCACCAGCAGCACATTCCTGGGCAGGGCCGCGTGCAGGCGGCGCACTTCCTCGAACGGCAGGTAAGTGCCGGTAGGATTGTTCGGATTGGCCAGGAAAACGATCTTGGTCTTGGGCGTTACCGCAGCGATGATCTTGTCGACGTCAGCCTTCTCGCCAGTCTCCTTGGCAACGACCGGGGTCGCGCCAGCGGCCTGCGTGTAGATCTTGTAGACCATGAAGCCGTGCTCTGTGTACACGGCCTCGTCGCCCGGCGAGAGATAGCTCTGCGCAAGCAGGCCGATCAGCTCGTCCGAGCCGTTGGAACACAGGATGTTGGCCGGATTGAGCCCATGGGTCGCCGCGATCGCCTGCCTCAGGCGTGACGACGACCCGTCGGGATAATACGCCATCTTGTGCGCCAACTTCTGGACGGCCTCGGTCGCATGGGGCGACGCACCAAGCGGATTTTCGTTCGACGAGAGCTTATGGACCTTGGTGACACCTGCGCCCGCAGTGCTCTTGCCGGGCACATAGGCTGCGATTTCCATGATGCCCGCGCGGGGTTCGGGGCGAATCTGTTCAGGTGCCTTGCTCATGTCGAAAATCCTGGATTGGCGCCTCCGGGCGGAGGTCGCAGCGGGAATACCGCCCGAGGCACATAATGTCGAGGAAAACCGGCTATTGCGGCGGCTCTGGCGCCCCATTTGGGTCGCAGTTGACGCAATCGGCGACCGGGCGTAATAGCAATCATGGATCCGTGGTGATTTGGCCGGTCGGCTTGCAGCCACGTTAAACAAGTCGCTAAAGGGCCGTTTGCGATCCGTAAACCGGCTTTGCGACAGCAATGCCGGTTTTTGTTTTTTTGGAGTTCGCACAGTGCCAATCAAGATCCCGGATCAGCTCCCTGCCCGAGAAGTGCTGGTGAAAGAGGGCGTCTCCGTCATGGACGAGCAGACAGCGCTCCGCCAGGACATCCGCCCGCTACAGATCGGCCTGCTTAACCTCATGCCCAACAAGGTGCGGACGGAGACGCAGATCGCCCGCCTGATCGGTGCAAGCCCGCTGCAGGTGGAGCTGACCCTGGTACGCATCGGCACCCACAAGGCCAAGAACACGTCCGAAGACCATCTCATCGCCTTCTACCAGACCTGGGAAGAGGTGAAGGACCGCAAGTTCGACGGCTTCATCATCACCGGTGCGCCGGTGGAGTTGCTGCCCTTCGAGGAAGTGACCTACTGGGACGAACTCAAGCAGATCATGGACTGGACGACGACCAACGTGCATTCGCCATTCTTCATCTGCTGGGGCGCGATGGCCGCCGCATGGCATTTCCACCGCGTTCCGAAACACACGCTGGAGGAAAAGGCCTTCGGCGTCTTCCGTCACAACAACAACGCGCCAGCCTCCCCCTACCTGGCCGGTTTCTCGGACGATTTCGCCATTCCGGTGTCACGCTGGACGGAAGTTCGTGCCCAAGACATTCCCGAGGGCTCTGGTCTCGAGTTGCTCATGGAATCGGAAGAGACAGGCCCGAGCCTGCTGGCCGAAGAAACCGGCAACCGGCTCTACATGTTCAACCACATCGAATACGACTCGACGTCGCTCAAGGAAGAGTACGACCGCGACGTGGCTGCAGGCGTGACCATCGCGGTGCCGCACGAATATTACCCTGATGACGATCCGCAACGCCGGCCGCTGAACCGCTGGCGCTCGCATGCCCACCTGCTTTTCGGCAACTGGATCAACCGGGTCTACCAGACCACGGCGTACGATGTGGAGAACATCGGCAAAAATTCTTAGCCGCTCGCCCCATGGCCGCGCTCGACCCCTGAGCGCGGTCTTTCGAAGCGCAGGTGATTCTGGAACTTCTTCGGCGAGCAGGCGGTGTTTTTGCTGAAGCGATAGGCCGCCGCCCAGGCCGTTCCTTACCCGGACGGGGTGCCGTGCTCGCGGAAGGCGCAGGCCAGGATGCGCAGTGCTTCGCGCGAGCGGCGATCGGTCAGCGTCGAATGCAAAACGATTTCCGATGACGGCACCTGAGGCAGGCCGAACTTGCGGCTGATCTCGATTGTGCCGGGCGGCGAAAGCCGGCTGGAGAAGACGGCCGTGGCAAGGCCGGCTGAAACGGCGGCCGTCACCACCGACGACCCTCCGCCGAGAAATACCTCGACCCAGGGGATACCGGCATCGTCGAGCGTGCGCGTGGCGAGATCGCGGACGCCGCAGGCCCGCGACAGCGCAGCCAGGCGGATCGGCTCGCCCTGGCGATGATGGAAGTCGGGCGTCGCAAACCAGCCGAAATGCTCCGGCCCCAGCACTTCGCCGTCACGGCGGTCATCCTCGCGCCTGACGATGGCGGCATCCAGCTTGCCGCGATCGAAGGCGTCGAGCAGATTGCTCGAATTGTCGACCTGAACCTCGATCGTCAGCGCCGGATCGTGCTGGTTAAGCCGCGCCAGCAAGGTCGTCACCTCCGGCCCGGCAACATGTCCGGCGATGCCCAGCGCAAAACGGCGCGTTCCACATGACAGGCCGGCAACCGCATTGTCATGCGCGACCAGGAAAGCGCGCGCGGAATCGATGAAAAGCGCGCCCTCGGCGGACAGCCGCACACTGCGCGGCGTGCGTTCGATCAGCTTGCGGCCAACACGCTCCTCGAGCCGCTTGAGCTTGACGCTGACGGCCGCTTGCGTCGTGCCCATCGCATCGGCGGCTCGGGTGAAACTTTGCAGTTCCGCCACCATGACAAAGTTCCGCACCGCCTCAGCGTCGAGCCACAGCATCGCATCCATTCCAATTTGTTATCACTGAAATAGGGTTGCATAGCATTTTTATATGTTCAAGCGTCGCTTATCTGGGGCTCTCAAAGCAACATGACGGCAAGACGATCGCTCCTGCCGGCAGCCAGAGGTACCAGATGAACCAATCAAGCAGAAACGTCCTGGCGCTCGCCGCCATCTGCCTCGCCGCATTGATGTTCGGACTTGAGATCTCCAGTGTGCCGGTGATCCTGCCGACGCTCGAGCACGTACTGCATGCCGATTTCAAGGACATGCAGTGGATCATGAACGCCTACACCATCGCTTGCACGACGGTGCTGATGGCGACGGGAACGCTTGCCGACCGCTTCGGGCGCAAGCGCGTCTTTGCCGTCACCGCCGCCGCCTTTGGCATCACATCGCTGATCTGCGGACTTGCGCCGAACACACAGGTGCTGATCGTCGGCCGGTTTCTGCAAGGCATGGCCGGCGGGGCGCTGTTCATCTGCTCGATCGCCATCCTGTCGCATCAGTTTCAGGACGCGAAGGCGCGCGGCAAGGCCTTTGCCATATGGGGCGTGGTCACCGGCATCGGGCTGGGTTTCGGACCGATCATCGGTGGTTTGATCGTCGCCCTGTCCACCTGGGAATGGGTGTTCCTGGTCCACGCGCCGCTGGCCGTGCTGTGCCTGGCCCTGACCTATGCCGGCGTTGAAGAATCGAGCGACCCGCAGGCAAAGAAGCTCGATATCCTCGGCATCGTCACCCTGAGTGCTGCGGTCTTCGGACTGACTTACTACATCACCCAGGGCGCGGATGTTGGTTTCCTGAGCCCGACGGCCCTCGGCATCGCCGCCGCGACAATCATCGGCTTCGTCGCTTTCATTCTGGTCGAGCGCTTTCATGCTCACCCGATGTTCGACTTCTCGGTGTTCAGGATCCGCGATTTCTCAGGCGCGATCATCGGCTGCATCGGCATGAATTTCAGCTACTGGCCGCTGATGATCTACCTGCCGATCTATTTCACCGTAGGTCTCGGTTATGACAGCACGACAACCGGGCTGGCGCTGCTTGCCTATACGGTGCCCTTCCTGGTGATGCCGCCGATCGCCCAGTATCTGCTGCTGCGCACCAGCGCACGCACCATCATCCCGCTCGGCCTGTTTGCCATCGGGCTCGGCTTCATCGTGATGTGGTTCGGCAGTGGCCTTGAGCAGGCAAGCGGCCTGACGGTTCTGGCTGGCGCCTTGATCTCCGGCATCGGACTTGGCCTGACGACGACGCCAGCCACCAACATGACAACCGGGTCTGTGCCGGCAAGCCGGGCCGGCATGGCCTCGGGCATTGACGCCAGCGCCCGGCTGATCAGCCTCGCGGTCAATATCGCGGTTATGGGTTTTGTCCTTGTCGAAGGTATCCTCTCTACGTTGAGGGACGCGCTTCCCGAAGTGTCCGACGCCGCGCAGCTGCGATCGCTGGCGGAGCGCATCGCCGCCGGCGGCGCGGTTTCGCCCGGAGGAAGCGCACAATCCGCCCTCGACGTGCCTGCAGCCATCGCTCACGCAGCGCTGGTCAACGGCTTTGGCTGGGTGGCACTGTATGGCGGCATCGGCGTCTGGATCCTGGCTGCGATCAGCTTCGCGATCTTCGAGCCGAGCAAGACCTCCGGCGTTTCCCAAGACTGTCCCGAAACTTCGGCAACCTGAATGCTACGGCCTGGGCCGCATCAGGCATCGGCTGCGGCCCGGGCCTTCCCTTCAAGGCGGATCTTCTTGAGAGCCGGGCCGCGCTTGTCCTTGGCGAGATGAACGGTCCTGTCAAACAGGCTGCCACTCTGCCGAGCCGGACCGAAATAGACGACGCCGGTGTTGGCCAGTTCGCCTTCGAACATGGCCCTGACACGCTCATGTGCTGCAGCATCGATCGTATCGAAGGCCTCGTCGATGATCACCCAGTCGGGCCGATGCAGGCTGAGCCGGGCGAAAGCGACAAGCCGCAACTCATCGGTATTCAGCTCCTCGCTCCATGATGCGACGCGGTCGAGCGATCCCGTCAGGCGCTCCAGCCCGACGGCGCGGAGTGCCGCTGTGAATTCTGCCTCGGTAAATGTCCGGTCGGCGGAGGGATAGCACAACACGTCGCGCAGCGTGCCGGGCGGCACGTAGGACGAGCGCGGCAGGAAGGCGACCTGCTTGCCGCCCGGAAGCTCGATGCGGCCTTTCCCCCAGGGCCAAAGCCCCGCCAGGGCACGAAACAGCAAGGTCTTGCCGGCACCCGCCTCACCAACGACGAGCACGCGCTCGCCTGGCTTGACCCTGAGATGCGGCTCCGAAAGCTTGGTGCAGCCGCTCGGCGAAATGATTTCGAGATTATCGAAGGCGAGGCTGCCGTCACGACTTTCGCCGAAATCGATGCGGTCCTCCTTGTCGTGCAACACGTCGGCAGCCACCAGCACGCTGCGAATCACGCCGACGCGCATCAAGGTTGCCCGCCAGTCGGCGATGGCACCGACATTGTTGATGAACCAGCGCAGCGAGGCGTGTACCTGATTGAAGGCGCTGACCGCCATCATTAGCCCGCCGAAGCTGATATCGCCGGCAAAATAGACCGGTGCCGCCACCAGAATGGGAGCGACAACGGTGAACCAGCCATAGCCGTCGGTGACCCAGGCAAGGCTGATCTGGGTGGTGAAGATGCGCCGCAGCGCTGTCAGGACACTTGCGAGGTCCATCTCGAGCCGCCGCTTTTCATCGGCTTCGCCGCGGGCCAGCGATATCGCATCGATATTCTGGTTGATGCGGACCATGGAAAAACGCAGCTCCGCCTCACGTGAATAGCGATCGGAGTTCTGGGTGATCAGCGGCCGGCCGACGAGCCAGCTCAGAAAAGAGGCCGAGCCGGCATAGATGATGGCGGCCCAGACCATGTAGCCGGGAATGCTGAACGAGCTTCCGCCGACATGAAAGACGAAGCCTGACGACAGGCTCCACAAAACGCCGACGAAGGAGACGAGAAGGATCGAGGCCTGCAACAGGCCGATGCCAAGGTCGGTCGTGAGGTCGGCAAGGTGGCCGGCATCCTGCTGCATGCGCTGGTCCGGATTGACCCCGACCGCCCCGGCATTGGCTAGTCGGAAGGCACGCCCCGGACGCAACCACTCGGTGATCAGGTCGAGAGTCAGACCCTCGCGCAGCTTGAGCCTGATCATCTGGTTGAGCCACTGCTGGCCGACGTTCAGCACCAATAAACAAATTGCGATCACCGCAAAGACCATCAACTGGTCGAGGAAGGCCGCAAGATCGCGCCTTTCCAGCGCGTCGTAGAACGGCTTGTTCCAGCGGTTGAGAATGATCTGCCCAGCCGAGGTGGCGACAATGATGGCGAAGATCGAAAGGCTGAGCCAGGTGAGCGTCTTGCGCACAGGCGAAGAAGCCAGCGCCTGGCGTGCCATTTTGAGGTGACTTAAAAACCCGCCGTCGAAATCAGGCGCAAGGGGCTCGCGATTGGTTTGGGTAAAAGATTGGCCTGGCATGCGCTTGCTCCGACTGGCCCGCTTCGCTCGAATCGAGGCGTCCATTGTGCCATTCAACGATGGCTACGTATTGCCACGTTCGCGGAACAAGGTCGTGATCGAAGTCGCAGCCAAACGGCCAGGCGTAGTGTCAGGCTTTCGGCGCGAACACGCGTACCGATTTCGGCCGAATGCGGAAATGCGCCGGCGTCCAGGTCACCAGCTCGCCATCGGTGTTGACCGGACGCGGCCGCTTGGTACGGATGGTCACTTCGGTGGTCTTGAAGGCGCGGACGTCGTCCCACTGACCTTGCGTGCCCTTGCGCAGGCTGGGCAACAGCCGAAGCAGACGCCACCAGTGATCGACCTCCAGGCTGTAGAAATCGAGCCAGCCATCATCGGCGGTGGCTGTCTCCTCGACGGTCATGCCGCCGCCATAGTGGCGGCCATTGCCGACGGAGACCTGCATGGTGTGGATTTCTTCGGTCGTGCCATCGTGATCGACATAGGCCGTAAAGAGGCGCGAGCGCATCAAAAGCCGCGCTGCGACGATACCGTAGCCGAGTGTGCCCCAGCGCTTCTTGGCGTGCTCGGTAAGCTCGCCCGCCAGTTCAGCACTGAAGCCGATGCTGGCGACGTTGAAGAACAGATGGCCGTTGACTTCGCCGAGATCGACGGTGGTCTGGTGACCTTGTGCGATGATCTCGGCCGCTTTGACCGGATCCGGCGAGATGCCCATGGTTCGGGCGAAATCATTAGCGGTGCCCAGCGGCAAGACGCCAAGCGTCAGACCCGAATGGGCGAGGCCGGCAGCCGCGTTGTTGAGCGTGCCGTCACCGCCACCGACGATCGCTATGTCGAAATGATCGGCATGGCGCGAAATCAGCTCGGAGGCGTTCTCATCCTTGCTGGTTGCCATCTCTTCGATCTCAAGTCCGGCATCGACAAGCACCTGCCTGGCGACATCGATCGACCCGCCGCCACGGCGGGCGCGCGGATTGACGATCAGCATCGCGCGCTTGCCTTTCGAATGCTGGACAGCGCGTTTTTGGTGGATGACGTCGGTCAGGTGAAGAACCCCTGTTGTTGTCGAGGAAGCTGACAGCTCCCCTGCCGATGGCATTTAAGACGCGTTCTTGCAGATTTGAAGACCGCAGACGGAATAAGCCTCCGGACAACCGAAAGTGAACGACACCGACAGTGATGCAAACCGGGGGCTAGGAGCCTTTTTGAACTGCCCGCCAGCTGGCAACGATGGCCACAGCCGCCGCCTTTCCCGCAGCTTCATCAGTCAGCCAGGAGATGACGGAAATACGCATCACCTCGCGRCCGCGCCATTTCGCACCGCCGGCAAAGACAGCGCCGTCGCGCTGGATCCGCGCGATCGTCGCCCTGGTCAGCTCGTCGCCACGATCAGCGGGCTCGTTGGCACCAAACCGTACGAGCACCTGATTGAGCATGACGTCGTTCAGGACCGCGATAGCATTTTCGCTGCGAAGCTGGTCGGCTATCAGCCGCGCCACACGGCAATGCCGCTCGACCATTGCGGCAATTCCCTCGCGGCCAAGATGGCGGATGATCGCCCAGGTGGCGAAGCCCCGCGCCCGCCGCGACAGTTCGGGAACGAAATGGCTGGGGTCGCGCTCGCCTTCCACGGCGGGAGGAAGATAGCTCGCAGCAATTGTCATGGCGCGGCGATGCGCCTCGCTGTCGCGCACGATCGCGTAGCCACAGTCATATGGCGTCTGAAGCCATTTGTGACCGTCCGTCGCCCAGGAATCGCAGGCATCGAGCCCTTCGGTAAAATGGCGCAACAAAATAGAAGCCCGCGCCCAACAGCCAAAGGCGCCATCGACATGAACCCATGCGCCGATCCGGCGAGCACTCGGTACAAGGTCTGCGAAAGCATCAAAACCACCGGTATTGATCTGGCCGGCCTGAAGGATGACGATAGCCGGCCCGCGCACCTCCGCAGTCCGTCGTGCGAAATCATCGGCCAAGATCTGCCCCTGGCTGTCGGTGGCGACGCGGATCACCCGATCATGGCCGAGACCGAGGAACTGCAGCGCCGAAAAGACCGTTGTATGGGCGTCGTCGCCAATCAGCACGGAAATCGGCGGCGCCCCGAAAAGCCCCTTGGCCTCAACGTCCCAGCCCACTCGCCGCAGCACCTCGCCGCGCGCTGCGGCCAGGCAGACAAAATTTGCGACAGTGGCTCCGGTAACGAAACCAACCGAGCTTTCGCGTGGCAAATCGAGCAGTTCGAGCAGCCAGCGCGCGGCAACCGTTTCCGCCGCCGCTGCAGAGGGCATGGCATGGTGGTTGCCAGCGTTCTGCCCCCACGCGCTCGTCAGCCAGTCGGCCGCGACGCTGACCTCATGCGAGCCGCCAATAACCCAGCCGAAGAAGCGCGAGCCAGTCGTGGCATTCAGCCCGGGCTCGGCGCGCGCTGCCAAGTCATCGATCACTGTGTCTGAGGTGTCTCCCACTTCCGGCAGCGGTCCATCGAAGGCCGTCAGCGCGTCTGGATAGCCATGCAGCGGACGCTGCGGCCTGGATGCCAGTTCTGTCCTGTATCGTATGGCGTGTTCGGCGGCCTGGCGCAGCAGGCGCCCAACGGAATCCCCCTGCATGACAACAACCTTTCAATAGAAAGAAAGCCTCTTGCGCAGAATACATTAGCCAACAACGATATTGGTGCAACCCTTGGCGCAATCGCGCCGAAAACCTGCTACCTGTCGAGTTCCGGGAAATACGGATCGGAATAGATCCGCCTGTCACGCTCCCCGGCCATGCAGTCGACCGGAGCCACGGCATCCGCCTTGACGACTGCCGGAATGTCGGTTCTGCCGCTGACTTCGAGAACAAGCTTGCGCCTGATCGCCGTGGCGAACTCCGATGCCGCGCGGATTGGCAGAACGAAAGAGCCGGGCCCGCCGGTGACGCATTCCGCATAGTAGCGATCCAATTGGCCGGCCGTCCGCGAAGGCCTGATCAGGATCGGCAGGCCGTTGATGACGATGCCTTGGGCTACGGCAGCATCGCGCGCACGTGTGACGGGGGTGCCGAAATTGTTTGGGCCATCGCCGGAAACATCGATGACGCGGCGCCAGCCGTCAGCCTCGTTGCGGTCGAACAGCCGAGCGCCATAAGTAACAGCCCCCGAAATCGAGGTGCCCCGAAAGCCGCTGAAAGGCCTGGCTTCAAGTCTTTGGGCAAAGGCCGCCGCGCTCTCCGCGCTGTCGATGATTTGCCATGGCACGACCGATTCCTCGCGCACCGTGCCTGCCCATTCGAAATAGGTAATGGCAACGCGATGATTTTGGCCGGAAAGCACCGCATCGACGAAATCCGGATGGCGTAGAGCTTCCACGTAGCCGGCACGCTGGAGGGTGAACTCCTCCAGATCCATCGAGCGCGACACATCAACCGCAAGTACCAGTTCGACATCGACGGCAAGGCCGGCTGTGGGCACAGCAGCAGGGTTGGGCAACTCGCAGCCCATGCACATGACTATCGCCAGTGCTCCAAGCATCGTCTGACAACCCTAAGCCGATGATCGAGTTTCGCTGCAATGGCGTCGAAATGGAAGTGGCGAGGCCTCACCCCTTCGTGAGGGTGCGATCAACCGCCGCCTTCATCGCCGCGCCTAAGTGCTGGAAACCCGCGAGTGGCACCGCTCGGCGTGAGTACCGGCATGAAGACGCGGCGCGAGGCGCGCTGCGCCACCGGTATGCCCTGGTAGACGCGCTTTTGCGCCTCGACCACGATGACGCCGGAGAAGATCGGCCACAGACGGCGGCCGGCGCGCTCGAACAGATGGTCAAAGCGCATCATCCATTTGCGTCGCGACGGGGGAAAATGCAGCGCGTCCGACCATGCCGAGACGGTGAAATTCGCTTCGCGCAGCAACTCGTTGAGCTGGCCGCTCGAAAATGGCCTGCCAGTGCCGAACGGCGTATGTTCGAAACGCGCCCACACGCCGCGCCGGTTGGGCACGACGATGACGATGCGCCCGGCGGGCGAAAGCACCCGCCAGATCTCCTTCAGCGTCTCGCGCGGGCTCTCGGCGTGTTCGAGCGAATGGACAAGCAGCACCCGGTCGATGGAAGAATCGACAAGCGGCAGCTCCTCGTCGAAGACAAGAGCGGTCGCCGAGGGCCCTTGCATCGGCCACACGACCGCACCTTGGGTCGCTGGCATGAAGGCAAAGACCCGCTCGGCGTCGGACCCGAAGCGGTCGAGCCAAGGCAGGGCATAGCCAAGGCCGACCAGCCGCTCATTGGGCAGGCCGGCCCATACCGACGAAAGGCCCATGGCGATCGAATGCTCGGYCAGGCGGCCCAGCGGTGTCGAGTAAAACGAGCGAAGGTCGACGATGTCGGAATTCATGGCTTGAAGGTAGACGCCCGCAACGACGACTTCAACGACTGAGGCCAACTGAGGTGACAGCGAAGAAAGCGCGCCGTATCGTCCTGTCACGAAATGGAGTTCTGCGATGCCAGTCGAGATCAAGCTTTTCATGTGCCGCACCGACAATTTCGGCGCGCTGCTGCACGACCGCGAAACCGGCGAGACGGCGATCATCGATGCTCCCGAGGAAGCGCCGATCCTGTCGGCCATCGAACATAGCGGCTGGACGCCGTCGATGATCCTGACGACGCACCACCATACCGACCATGTCGAGGCCAATCTGGCGCTCAAGCAGCGTTTCAAGCTGCGCATCGTCGGGCCTGAAGCCGAACGCGACAAGATCCCTGGCATCGACGACACCGTCGAGGAAGGCTCGGTGATCCCCTTCGGCAGCGAGACCATCGAGGTGATTTCGACGCCCGGCCACACCGCCGGCCACGTTTGCTACCACTTGCCCAAATCGAAGGTCGCGTTCACCGCCGACACGCTGTTTGCGCTTGGTTGCGGCCRGCTGTTCGAACGCCCGGCACCTGTGATGTTCGAATCGCTGAATAAGCTCGCCGCCCTGCCCGCTGAGACGGTGATCTATTGCGGGCACGAATACACGCTGTCCAATGCGCGCTTTGCGCTAACCATCGACCCTGACAACGCGGCCTTGCGCGCCCGCGCCGAAAAGATCGAAGCGCTCCGGGCGGACGGCAAGCCGACGCTGCCGACGACGATCGGCGAGGAGCTGGCTACCAACCCGTTCCTGCGCTGGCCCGACCCGGCGATCAGGAAGCATCTTGGCATGGAAAAGGCCACCGATACCGAAGTGTTCGCCGAAATCCGCAAGCGCAAGGATAATTTCTGACATGTACGCTGCTGAAATCATTGCCATGCTCGGAATGCGCCGCCACCCCGAAGGCGGCTGGTACACAGAGACCTTTCGCGACAACTCTTATGGCGGCCCGCACGGCGCCCGCGGCAACTCGACAGCGATCTACTTCCTGCTCGAACATAACGACGTGTCGCACTGGCACCGCGTCAGGGACGCGTCGGAAGTCTGGCACTTCCATGCCGGCGCCCCGATCGAACTCAAGCTGCACCAGGAAGGTGGCGGCGTCATCGCCTACACGCTCGGCGTCAATCTCGCAGCAGGCGAGCAGCCGCAATGCGTGGTTCCCGCAGGTTGGTGGCAGACAGCGCGCAGCCTGGGCGACTGGACGCTAGTCGGCTGCACGGTGTCGCCCGGCTTCGAATTCGACCAGTTCGAACTGGCGGAACCGGGCTGGGAACCGAAGCAGTCTTAAGCCCCTGCCCCATCGGTGGCCGGATTTTTGTCGTTGCGCTCGCCAAAGATCAGCGACTTTGCCGCAAGCACCGCCCCGCCAGTGATGAGCACGCATGCCGCGAGGATTCGCAGGCTCGGCTCGGCAAAGCCGGCAACGATCAGCACCAGTGTCGACAACAGCGGTGCTGCATAGCTCGCAGCCCCCAGCACCTGGATGTTGCCGCGCTTGACGCCGATGTCCCAGGCATAAAAAGCCGCACCCACCGGCATCAGCCCAAGACCGAGCACGGCGAGCCATTGGCCGGTGTTTGCCGGCAGCACCGTCTGTTCGAGCGCCAGATGGCAGATGAGCGAGAGGATCGACGTCGCCAGGCAGAACCAGGTGACGATTGACGTCGGCACCGATGGAAACCGGCGCGACAAAAGCGAATAGCCCGACCACAAGAAGGCGCAGACGAAGGCCATGGCGTAGCCGAATGCATAACGCGGCTCGAAAGCCAGCCCGCCGCCCT
>NZ_JBFUKO010000024.1:0-23743 GCF_056400805.1 Aminobacter sp. P4_H6_2 | reverse complement strand
CCTCGAACAGGGTGTCTAGCGAGATGCCGGATTGCGTTCGGGCTCGTTTTTGTGGCTTGTTGGCGTCGTGTTGACGCTCACCCAATGGGGCGCTTTGATAAATCACCGTGCCGGAAGGCGGCGGTTGCGGCTCACTGCTAGCGTAGATGATGGTCGGGTCGGATTTTGCCAGGAGTGCCGAAGAAGGTGCAGCCGGGTCCGGCTGCGGCGCGCGGCGCGGCGATCCGCGAATGACGGTTCTGCCGCCGGAGCCGGAAGGATCGTCCTTCGAACTCATCGCTGATCACCCGCTCTCGCGCGACGCCTGCCATGCCATGACAAATGCCGCAGGCTCCTCCGGTCAGACAGCATCGCTCGCGCGCCAATCATGCATCGTAGTGCAAGGAAAAGCCGATTGGAACCAGGACGGAGCAGCTTGCGTCAACGGACGCTGAACAAGGGTCTACTCGGCAAAGGCAGCATCATTTCTTGCTCGCCGATTTGGCGTAGGCTTCGCTGAAATAGGCTAGGAACACATCGAGCATGCCATTTTCGTGGGCTGCCTCCTTTGCCTCCCATGTCGCGACGAACATATCCCAGGCGCGGCTTTTCTTCGACACGAATGAAGAGCCGGGAAGCTTCCTCTCGATGGCCTCGGGCGAAAGCTCCGAGAGCAGCCGCGAAAGTGCCGCCTGCATCGCGGCGTAGGTCGCGAGTTCGTGTGTCTTGAGATCGCGGAACGCCTCTTCAACGCTGTGCCTAGCGTCAAGATAGCCAGAGCGGCGCTGGGCGAACATGATTTCGAGGATCTCTTCTGAGCGCGGAATGAACTTCAATGGATTGTTGTCGACGCCGCTGATCATGGTTCGGTGGCTGCTCTTGGCCAAGGCCTTGGCAGCCGCACGCGCCTTGAGCAACAAAGCGAGTTCATCGACCACCGCCCGCAACACAGCGCCGACTTCCGCGGCAACGTCGTTTGGATCGCGCTGCAGAAATATCTCGGGCGAGACGCCGGCGCCGGCCGCAATGAGGCGAAGCAGCTCCGTGGCCTCCAGCCGTTGGCCCGGAGCCACGGGGGGCGATGGCGCGGCTGGCAACGGTACCGGCGGCTGCGCAGCGACGCCGGTTGCGCTTTGGCCGTTGCTGGCCCCGCCGAAAAAAGGGTCGGCGAATTKCGGCGCACGCTGGCCGGCCTGGTCTGCGGCATGCCTTGAAGGCGCTGGATTGCCCCATTGGTTAGCCGCATCCCGGTCGTCCTCGATCGATACGGCAACGATGTAGCGGCCAATCCAGAGCCGGTCGCCGTGGTTGAGYGGGTGCGGGTCAGTGATGCGCTGGTTCGATCCGTTGACGTAGGTTCCGTTGCGCGAGACGTCATAGAGCCAGAACGTGCCTCTGTCGTAGCGGACCTCGCAATGCAGACCGGAGATGAAGAGATTGGGGTCGGGCAGGTTCCAGTCGCGATTTTCGCGACCGATGGCGAAGCTGCGACCATTGGAGCTGTAGCTGAGCGGTCCGCCGTTTGGCAGCCTGTCGACATTTTCGATGGTCAGACTGATGAGCATCCGAATTCGCCCGCCAAACCCTCTGTTTCCGGCAGTCTCGTCCAAATTCACCCTTTTATTCTAGCAGTTTACGACGACCGCAGCACAGGGGCATTTCGCAGCGGCACATTCAGCCGCTGCGCCTCGCCTACTTTGGCCGGTTGAATAACTTGTGCTAAGCTTTGTGGTAGAAGTCCGGCCGTCCGGAGAGGGCACGACGCCATGGCTAACGATCGCGCGACTGTGGTCCGGACACCTCTCGGCGCCGATACGTTGACTTTCACCCATCTGACCGGACGCGACGAGGTCAGCCGCTGTTTTGCCTATACGGTTGGCTTTGTCAGCAGCGATCCGGAAATCGATCCTCTGAAACTGCTCGGTGGCGCCGTCTCGATCGAAGGCGAGTCCGATCCGGTACGCTGGTTCAGCGGCCTCGTTTCGGAATTCCGTCTTACCCGCATCGAGGACCGACTGGCCTTCTATGAAGCTGTCGTCCGGCCATGGCTGTGGTTTCTTGGCAATACAACCGACTGTCGCATTTTTCAGAACATGAGCGTGGTTGAGATCGTTGAGAAGATCTTTTCCAAATATGGCACCGCGAAGTTCGAAAAGCGGTTGCAAGGGTCGTATCCGCCGCGTGACTATTGCGTCCAGTTTGACGAGACCGACCTCGACTTTGTGCAACGGCTGCTCGAGCACGAAGGCATCATGTATTTCTTCGAACACGGCGATGGCGAGCACAAGCTGATCCTTGCCGACGCCATGAACAAGCTCAAGGCCCCAAAAGGCTATGAGAAGGTGCCGTATCATTTCGAAGGGCAGGGGGCGCGACGCGACGTCGAGTATATCACCGAATGGGTTCCCGGCAGTTCGGTACGCCCGGGCGCTTACGCGCATACCGACTACGACTTCAAGAAGCCGGGCGCCGACCTGATGGCGAAGTCCGCACAAGCGTTCGGCCACAAACTTGCGGACGGTGAAAATTACCGCCAGCCGGGCACCCATCTGGAAGTCGGCCGTGGCGATAAAATCGCCGCGATCCGCCGCGAGGAGTTGCAGGCCGTGCACCAGCGCATCGCAGCCGCCGGCACCGTGCGCGGCCTGTTTTCTGGCTGTACCTTCAAGCTTGACGGCTTTCCGCGCGACGACCAGAACCAGGAGTACCTTGTGCTCAGCGTCGAGTACCGCGTGTTCGACCCTGGCTTTCGCAGCGGCATCGATACAAAGGGCGAAAGCTTCACGGTGGTCCTCGGTGTGGCCCCGACCAGCCTGCCATATCGCCCACCGCGGATCACCCCGCGACCCATCATGCGCGGTCCTCAGACGGCGCGTGTCGTTGGCCCCTCGGGCGAGGAAATCTTCACCGACGAATATGCGCGGGTGAAGGTGCAATTCTACTGGGACCGCGAGGGCAAGAAGGATCAGAACAGTTCCTGCTTCGTGCGGGTGTCGCAAACCTGGGCCGGCAGTGGTTTCGGTTTCATCCAGATACCGCGTATTGGCCAGGAGGTGATCGTCGACTTCATCGAGGGCGATCCGGACCTGCCGATCATCACCGGCAGGGTCTACAATGCTGCTCAGATGCCGCCCTACGGCCTGCCGGGCTCGGCCACCCAGTCAGGTTGGAAATCAGATTCGTCGAAGGGCGGCGGCGGTTACAATGAGCTGATGTTTGAGGACAAGGCAGGCTCCGAACTGGTCAATTTCCAGGCGCAGAAAGACCACAAGCTTCTGGTCAAGAACGACCGCACCAAGCTGGTGCAGCACGACCAGTCGGACCGCATCGACCACGACGCAAAACACTCGGTTGGCCACAATCTGGATGAGGACGTCGGCAACAACAAGACGGTCAAGGTCGGCGTCGACCAGACGACGAATATCGGTTCGAACGACACGGAGACGGTGGGGACGAACCGCTCGCTGACGGTCGGATCGAACGAGACGATCAAGATCGGCTCGAACYCAACCGAGACGATCGGTGCCAATCACACACAAACGGTGGTCGTGGCGCAGGCCGTCACCGTTGGGGCGGGCCGTGTGGATTCCGTCGGCGCGACCGAGGCCCGCAGTGTAGGCGCCGCTCAGACGAATACGATCGGGGCGAGCCGCTCGGTCAGTGTTGGCGCTGCACAGAGTCACGACATCGGAGCGGACGACAGTTGGCAGGTCGCGGCCAACCAAAGCGCGCAAATCGGCAAGGACCAGAGTTTCAAGATCGCCGGCGGTCAGACGTCCGACATCGGCAAGGGCCGCACGACCAAGATTGCCAATGACGATGCAACCGAAGTTGGTGGCGGCCGCGCACTCAAGATCGCCAAGGGTAGCCTCGTTGAGGTCGGCGAGGATGGCGCCATCAAGATTGGCAAGGATCTATTGATAGACGCCGGCGACTCCATCGTCATCAAATGCGGCTCGGCGGCCATCTCGATGAAAAAAGACGGTACCATTTCCATCGAAGGCAAGGACGTTACCGTTAATGGCTCGGGCAAGATCAACGTTAAGGCATCGAGCGCCATCACGATGAAGGGTTCGGAGATCAAGCAGAATTGAGGGCGGTTCGATGACAAAGACCGTGAAGCGCATTGATGGGGTTGTGATCGGATTATTCCTCGGCTTCGACGAGGAGGCGCCGCTTGTCGTGTTCCCTGGCAACGCCAAGGACATCGCGGTCCGGGCGCGCAGCTTGACTGAGATGAGTTCCGACATGATTGGCGCGGAGGTTGCGCTGCTGTTCGAGGATGGCGATGTCGGCCGGCCGCTTATCGTGGGGCGCATCGTGGAACCTATCCGCAAGGCCAAAGCGCCCCAGGTCATTCGCGACGGCGAACAGGTCAGGATCGTGGGCGACGAACGCATAGAACTGCGCTGTGGCAAGGCGACGATCATCATGGAAAAGGACGGCCACATCACCATCCGCGGCACCTACGTCACAAGCCACGCAAGTGCCGCCAACCGCATCCGCGGTGGCTCGGTCAACCTGAACTGATGCCCGCGCCGGTCCTGCGCGAAATCATTCGCCAGCACGCCGAAATGGCGGCGTTCCTGTGGACCGTCTATGACCACCATTTGCTGAATCCTGATGAGAATCCCGACATGGACGCGGAGCGCCTGGCGCGGCTGGTCGAACGTCTGGAAGCGCATCTCGATGGGCTGAGGGTAGCCGGAGAGGTAGGACGCGAGATCGCGCAGGAGCGATACAAGGAGTTCCCGGAGACTGGAGAACTGTTTGTCGTCAGGATGCTCTCCGTGGAGAAGRCGATCCCGATCGCTACGCTTGATCACGCAAAAGTACGCGCTTGGCTCCAAGCTAACCAAGCGTAGATCCGATAGCTATTCGTAGTCCATTCCATCCCACGTCTTAAGGTCGGTTCGTACCGCTGAGATATCTCCGGCGCTCGCCAGGAAACTGTTGCTCGCAACGAGCTTGTAGGAGACGAACGTGTCGCGGGCGATGGCGTACTGGTCACCGACGATCTCGAGCACACCGGAACGGCTGGCGGCCAGGAACAGGCGCCCGCGAAAGCTGGCTATGGAGTGCAGGTCGCTGGGGGCCGGGTCGTAGGCCCGCCAACTATCGCCACTGCCGCGAAACAGCACGCCATTTGCGCCACAGACCAAGACGTCATTCGGCGCCAGGGCGAGGATTCCCAGCAGGCGATTGTTTGTTGGCAGGGGGACAATCGACCATTGCTGGCCATCGAAATGTGCCAGAAAACCGCGGTCGCCGCAGACATAGATGTTGCTGGCAGATGTGCCTCCAAGGCCAAATAGCGTCTGGCCAAAGGCAGGGCTTATTGCTGGCCATACGGTGCCGCGCCGGCCAAAAACAACGCCGGCATCACCGGCTGCAAAGACTATGTCTTCGGTGAGCCCCCAGACGCAAGTCAAAGCGCGCGCACTCTCGCTCGCTTCCACAGCCCACCTGCCGGCTCCGCCCACATGGATCTTGCCATTTTCGTCCGATACGAACATCACGCCGGTTTCGGCGCGCCAGAGGTCCGTCAGCCAGATCTGGATATCGAGATGCTCAATCCGTTCAACCTCATCGAGGCGGAGATCAACCTCCTCGAGCACATGAGAATTGAAACCCTCGCCATCGGAGTAGACGACAAGCGTGTAAAGCTCCCCATTGGGACCAAGCGCTAAGCTGTCGCACGAGACGTTGTATGATGCCATTGGACCTACCTCCGGTTACTTGTTGCTCTTCTTGCCGGCAGCCGCCTGCTTGAATGCCCCGCCTCTCGGAGTTCGTGTCTGGGTGCTGTCTTCGCCTTCATCCTCCATAAGGGGGTGGAAGAAAGCGTCACAGACTGCACGAAGACACTCGACGGCAGGATGCTCTTTGCCTTTCTTGTCATCCATATGCGGGGCCTTGGCCTTCTTCATCGCATCCAAATTGGCCTCGCGCACGTCTTCGTAGGTCGGATTCTCCTTCTTCTCCAGCTGGCTTTTGGTCCACTCATTCTGCGCTGCCGTCTTTTCGCCGTGCTCGGTGCCGCGCCTTGTACCGTCCTTGAGGCAGACACATGGCGCGTTGTTCAAGTTGTAATCTTCAAAACTCTTGATTCCGCCGGTACCGCGCGCGTTTTCAAAACAGGCATTCTGAACGATGTGATCTGATTGCTGGTATTCATTGTCCTTTGCCGCAGGTTTCGATTTGTCACGGCTCTCGCAGTGTTTGTGGGCGTCCTTGTAAGGATGAACGACAATGTCCAGCTTCAACAGGATCTCAGCGCAGCTTTCCTTGCCGATCTTGATCTTCAGGACATGCGCCCAAGGTGGCGTTCCGGCGGTCGGGGATGCATGGTCATTGGTGGCAAAGTCTGTCATACGAATGACAGGTTCGCCGTCGAACTTCACATCATTGGACCAGGAGTGAAAATACTCCTTTCCGGTATTCACTGACGTGATCATATTCTTCTTAGCAGCGCAGCCGGCCTCGGTGCCTGTGGTCTTGGTAAGATATGATTTGTTCTTGAGATTGACCGTCTTGCCTGAGATCTTGACCGTGCCGGTGCCATTGTCGGTATCGCCGGACATGCCAAAGCTGGGATAGGGTATCGGCACTCCGGGTGGTGTTGCAGGGTTCTCCGGCGGCGTGAAGCAAACATCAGGGAACGCCGCGATGGTCTTGCCATCGCTGCCCTTGCCGGAGATCTCCATCCCATTGGCATAGACGTCGCCCATCAGACCGCCCTTGCAGCCATAACAGCTGCCCCACAAGCGCCGGCATCGTTGGATGCTTCGACGAGGACCGGGTTACCGGCGTCATAGCCCTTTTGCGCCGCTGTCCAAGCCATCCCAATCATCAGCGGCACCACCGCTGAACCAACATTTCCCAAGGACTCGCCCGGCGACCAGATATCCTGGAAATTGTGCCGACCTCTCAACAGGCGCAAGCTGGCCAGGGCTGCTTGCTTGAACCAGTACTGCTCGCCTATGAGATCGGAAATTCGGTAGCCGAGCTGGTTCATCTCCATACCGGTTTCCTGAAATGCGGCATCGTAGGCAGCTGTCATGCCGTTGGCGCGCAGAGGTAGATCCGCATCATTGTAAATCGAAGCGGTTTCTCGGGCAAAACCAAGTCCGAAAAGCCGGAAGCCACCCCTAGCCGGTCGCGCACACAAGACGGCTGCCGCCGACTCTCCGGGAATGAAGCCGTTCGGATTGTCCCCTACAAGCAACCGGTCGGCGCCAAGATAGTAGGCGATCGACTGACTCGTGAGGTAGCTATCTACACCCAAGATCATCACATAGGGCGCGTGGCCTGCAGCTAGCAAACGGCGTGCCTGATCGAGTGCTACATGGCCCGAGGGCCGACCATGTGAGACGATCCGGGAGCGCGTATGCGGTTCGATCTCAACGATTTCGGCGATACGGCGCAGCAGAGCCGAACTGTCGATTACGGGTCGACCGGGCCGGTCTTCTTCGGCTAAGCATAGGATTAACACCGTATGGCCGCGTGCTTGCGGAACCTTGTTGAAGGCCTCGCTGATGGCTCCGGCGGCCAGATGAGCCATGCGCTTTTCGCCAATCCAGGCGCGCGGCAACGAGACAGGCGCGCCAGTCAGGCGCTCACCCGCCGGGCCTGTGAACTGCGTTTCCTGAAAGCCGTCGAGCCGCGCCCTCATCGCCGCGCAGCTGGAAGGTGCGTCGAGACCAACCGCTGTGACCATGCCGACCGAAACAATGTCGAGTGAAGCGCTCATGCGTCCTCTATCTCGGCCAGCGGTGCGGTTCCGCTTGCGCGGACATATGCGCGCCCCGCCGCCCGTGCCCGCAGCATCGACTCCGTGGGTGGACCAACCCAACATTCGGTAAAATCCAGTATCGTCCGATGGATACGCTGCGATACTCGCCAGACCAGCGAGAAACGCCGGTTTTCGAGGTCGAACAGGACGGTGTCGGGGAGAAGGTCAGCTTCGTAGGCCTTGTCGCGGCCCTTGAACAGCGTAACTGGCAGCGTCGTGCCTGGCAGGCGGAAGCTTTCGTGGCCGCCAGGTGTCAGGTTGATCAACACCACGTCCTCGCCACCTTTGGGTGGGTCGATCTGTTGGTCGGGCGGGGCCATCTGGAAATAGCGTTCGTCGAAATCCGGAGGCAGGAACGGGAAGATGTTCTTGGTCCAGTTGTCGTCGTAGGTGCCGCCATATTCGATGCGGCCTGGCCAGCCGCGGCCCATCGGCCCAAAGCTCATCGGCTTGTAGTCGCCGAAGGGCGAGCGGACCTCCTCTCCGATGGCTTGCGTATTTGGCAACCTGAGGCCGGGAACAAGATGCTGGTTGCGGGTGCGCGCCCAGCCAGTTCCGACGGGATTAAACTTGTAGCTACCCGGGAGCTTGTCTTCGTGGTCGAGGCGGTCGGTGCCGCCCCAAGCGGTGTCGTAGGAAAATGGCTGGCGCAGAAAGGGCTGGGGCGCTGTCGCCATGAACAGCGGACCACGGGCGCGCCATTCGCGTGTGCCGACCACCTCAAAGAGCTTTTGCCAACCGCCCAGCCTGATCCCCACCGGGACGCGTTCGGCCGGACGCCCGCTAGGCGCGTAGGCGCAGCCATTGGCAATCACATCGCAGCGCGGCTTGCGGAAAGCGAAATCGGTCTCCCAAAGCGTTGCCGAATAACCTGGCTCGCCCGTGCAGGTATCGGCCATCACCAGAGGCACCTGCTCAGCCGACTTGCGCACCAAGCCCCCCGGAGCCTCGGGGAAATCGAACGTGCCCTTGACCACCACGACGATGTATTCGTGCGCAGCCTTGTCCATGCCCATGGTGAATTCGTGGACGAAGCCGGTCTGGTTCCAGATTTGCATCAGCTGGTCTCCCAGCTCGCCATGAGAAGCCGATCCAGTGCCGATTGGGGCTTTGTCGGGTCAATTTCCATTGGCACTGAAGCATCCGTCCAGAGGACCATGCCGAGCACTGGCTCACCCGTGATGTCGAGTGTCGGGAAGGGCAGAGCAGCCAGATTGGCAGCGAATTCGTCGGCGCTGATGTCTCCATTTCGCGCGGAATCCGCTGCGACCTCGATGTCGTCGAACCATTTCGCTGCCGAGCCTGCAAGGCCGGTTGTGGCTGCTGAAAGCGGAGAGGCGACAGTCAACGGAAAACGACGTCCAGCCTTGTCACTGCTTGGTACAACGATGCCGGCCATTGGGCCATTTGCCTCTGGGCCAAGTAGGAAGCGCAGCGCGACCTTTTCCGTCCAGATGCCAGATGATTGCAGTGGCGCCAGATGGCTCGCGACCCAGCGGTCCCATGCCCGTACAAACTCGCTCGGAAGGCCTCGGCCGACAAAATCGCCGGTCGCCGGAATCTTGCCGTAGAAGCCGGTGACTAGATCTGCTGCGGGCATACGAACCTCTTGAACATCTCCAAATTGTAGGGGTTCTCGACACTTGCCGCCTTCAACTCGAAATCGGCGTAGAAGTTCTTCGCGCCCAGGCGGAGATTGTAGACGTCGGCCAAGGCAGTGCCGGTGAAACGGCCCTTGGTGAGCAGCCTGAGCCAAGCCCAGCTGCCGGTTTCATTGACGATCACTTCGGGGGAGCCATCGATGGGCTGGAAGGCCAGCGAGATTGTGCCGGTGCCGTCCTTTCCCGGCCATGTCATCGGCTGCGGGCGGGTGGCGTTGTTGTAGTAGACGAGGCTCTGGCCATCGAGATTGAGCGTGACGCGGGTCACTGTGGGCGACAGGTCCTTGGGCTCCAGCGTGAAGCTCATCAAAGGACCTGTCCCGTCAGGGAAGAGGTCGTCGCGGATGCGGCGCGCCTGCTCAAAGGCAGCAAGCGCCGAAGAATCCAGGCCGAAATCGGCGCGCCAGGTCCATGGCTGCTTTGCCGTGTCGACATAGCTGATGAGATGATCGTTGGTGAAGGCGTCAATCAAGCCACCTGGGCCGAAGAGGCGGGCGAAATCGCGGACGTTGACGTCGACAGCGCTCTGCGGACTGAATGGATAGCGGTCGTTGAGCGCTGCCTGGCAGAAAGGCAGAATGTCGGCGCGCCAGATGGCGTTGAGCTCGGAGGTGACCGCCTTCTCCGTCAGGCCGCTTGTGTCGCCGGCAATGCCGCCGAGCCAGTCGTCGATCGGGTCGGGCAGGATTTGCGCCTGACGGGCGACAGCACCCGTAAGTTCGGCAAGCCCACCTTGCTTCTTGATGGCGTCCTGCGGATCGGGATTGGCGGTAACTGTCTGCAGCACATTCGAAAGTGCTGTGAGCGCCACGACAGCCGCGTCAAGTGCGGGCGGCTGGCCATCAACTTCGGCGACAGCCCCCTTGAGCGGCTTGAAGTGCTCGGCAACAAGCGTGCCGGTCATGTCGACTTCGGTGGCCGAACCGGCACGAGGAAGCAGCTTCGCGCCCGCCTTGGCGAGCTTACCGACCTTGCCGAGCTTACCCAGAAGCTTGGATGCGCCTTTGGACGCAGTCTTGTTGTCACCAGCCGGCTCTTCGTCGGAGCGCATGAGATCGGTTTMGTGGACAACAGCTGTAACAAGGCGCTTGAGGGCTGAATCGGCGCTCGAAAGGTCCTTGAGGTTTTCGCTGGCGACGTTGAGGTCAGTCAGCGGTGCCAGCCGAATGTCGCGCAGCAGGCTGTCCCATTGGGCGATGAAATCCTCGTAGTAGAGCTTGAGGATATCTTCCGACAGCGCTGACACCGAGGTCTCGGAATTCTCCTCGCAACCGCCGGCAAAAACGGCGCGATCGAGCGCTGCCTGGCCCGCGACATCCTCCAGCCGGTCAAGGATGACATCGTGGAAGCCAGCGTACGTATATGCACCTGATATGCCGATACGCATCGTCTTGTCCGAGCGGCGGGCAAAGACCTTGGAGCCGTTGGGACCTGCGAAATTTGCCGGAATCCACTCTTTCAGTTCGGAGACGGCGGGATCGGCCAGCAACTGCTTGTAGGCGCGGGCCGGAAGCGAAATGGTGCAGACGCTCTTCAGTGCCTCGGCGACCAGCGCTGGATCGGGTGCAACATAGCTCGCGTCGACAGTCATGCGGCGGATGGCGGCGAGCTGGTGTTCCTCCGCGTTCGCCGTCGGAAAGGGGGCGACAGGGGCAAACTCAGGCAGGTGGTTCACCCACCAATCCTGGGCGAAATCGGTGTCCATCTGCGACAGGCCGGTCATCATGCGGTAGGTCTTGAGGGCGCCGAGCATGAATTCCGGATCGCGGATCTGCCGCCACATCGTAGTTTCAAGCAAGGCGACCATGCGCGGCTCGAGGATGTTGCGTAGGGCGTGGTTGTAGCTATCGGCCTGTGCCCGCAGCAGTTCCGGCGCGGCTGTCGGGCCGATCAGGTCGCGCACTCCTCTCGGCGGCGGTGTACGGGCACTGGTCACCTCATCCATCGCTGCCAGCGCGACATCTATGTCGGGCGCGTCAACTGGGGCTGGAGCCGCCGCAAACGGTGCAAGCGGCGCCTGCAGCGCCTCGAACTGGCCGGCTTGGGCCGCGATGGCGTTGCGGTTGTCGTAGTAGGACAGCCCGAAGAGCGATCCGGCGAGCAACACCGCCGCCCCAGAGGCTGCGGCAGCGCCGCGCCAGATCCAAGTCCGGCGGCGCTGCGCATGCGGATCGAACATGCCGAGGCCGGCTTCCTTGAAGATCACCTCAGTCAGCAGGTTCTTGAGGAAGAAACTGCGCCTTTCGACGCGCGGCGAGGACGTGGCGCGGCGTGGCGGCAGCCCGAACGACGAGGAGAGCGCGGCCGTGAGCCGGTCGATAGGCGCGCCTTCCTGCGTTGCCGAAGTCAGGTAGACGCCGCGCAGCCAAGCGCTGTCTTCATAGCGGCTTTCGCCGAATATCTGTCCGATGAGAAGGCGGATCGGTTCGGACAGGCTTTCGACCTGCGCCGGGAACCTGAAGATTTCGGCACGAGCCGCCAAGCTGTCTTCGTCTTCGAGGCGAGGGACGAGACGTCTCTCAAGCTCTGTCGCCAGCAGCGAGATTTCTCGCGATACCATGTTGCCGTCGACACGCGCGTCGGGCGCGAAAGTCGTGCCCCACACCTGTTCGCGTGCCGAGGTCGAGAGGCCGCCAAAGAAAGGCTCGAAGCCCTTGATCAGATCGGCTTTGGTAAGCATCAGATAGACCGGCAGGCGGATTTCCAGCCGCTCGTTCAGTTCGGCCAGGCGCCGGCGGATCTTGCGACCATGCGCCTTGATGGCTTCGTCACCCTCGGATAGCGCATCGATCGAAAGCGCGACGATGACGCCATTCAGCGCGCGCCGCCCGCGATGCTTTTTCAACAGATCGAGGAACCCCAGCCATTCGGCAGCGTCGACATCGGGCTGGCTCTCCTGCTGGACGTAGCGTCCGGCGGTGTCGATCAGCACGGCGTTTTCGGAAAAGAACCAATCGCAGTTGCGGGTGCCGCCGATACCCTGGATGTCGTCGGTGAGATCGATCGGAAAGTTGAGGCCGGACTGGCGCAAGGCGGTCGTCTTGCCAGTCGCTGGCGGTCCGACGATGACGTACCAGGGCATATCGCGCAGCAGCTTGCGACCGCCGAGCTTGCGCCGCTTCAGCTCGTCCATCAGCCCCTGGAACTTGGCGCTGACTGCGGCAACGCTTTGCTCGCCAGGCGTCAGCGGCTTCTCCACCGGAGCTGCGGCGATCTCGGCGACGAACATACGATTGGCGCGGATGGCGCGGCGCTGGGCCAAGATCAGCCAGATGAGCCACAAGATGACCAAGCCTGCGATCAGCGCCATGCGTATCGTTTCGGACGCAAAGGGCGTGCGCTGCCCGACACTCACGATTGGTCCGAACACCCAGATGATCAGCGAAAGCAAAGTGAGCCCAATGAGCGTCCAGAGCCACCGCGAAGTCAGTACCGACCAGAGGAAGCGCAGGATGAACATCTGTCACAGCCTCTTTTCGACCAGCACTTCGACCCGGCGGTTGAGCGCGCGGCCCTCTCGGGTGGCGTCGTCGGCGACGGGGTCGGTGGCAGCGCGACCTTCCGAGCGGACACGCTCCTGCGGCACGCCGTTCTGGACCAGCATGTCGGCAATCGTTGCAGCACGTGCCTCCGACAGGCGCTGGTTGGTGGAAAGCGGGTTGGTTCTTTGCAGAGGAATGCCGTCGGTGTGGCCAACAACCGTGATGTTTCCGATCAATTCCTGGTTTTCGACGATCACCTTGGCTATGGCGCTGACTAGGGGCTGGAAGCCGTCGGTCAGTTCGGCCCGAGACGATTGGAACAGCTCAGGGTTGGAGGCCTGGATGACGAGGCGGGCCAGAGATACGCTTTCGGCACCCTTCAACGCTGGGCGCAATCCTTCCGGAGTGGCCGCCGCAAATTCGGGCAGCAGTGCGAAGTCGACGGTCTCGACCGGAGGCGCTTCTGCCTGAGGTGCAGCGCGCAACACTTCGGCTCGATCTGCCGGCGGAAGCGCACGGACCAAGGCGGAGAGTTGGACGGCCTGATTGCTCAGCCCCAGGGAGAAGCCGACATAGACCGCGGTTGCGAGCACCGCAGCGATAACACCCATCACCCAGATCGGCACAGTGAAGCGTGGCGCTTCGTCGGCTGCGACGACGCCCTTCCAGTTCGGCGAAAGCGGTGCATCTTCGGCGTCTGCATCGCGCAGAAAACGCGCGGCAGCCGCACGCACCGCATTCAAAGACCGGTCGCCGGACCGACCAGGCACCCGGTATTTGCCGCGGAAGCCAAGTGCCATGCAGTGATACTGCAGTTCCAGCATTTCCTTGTCGCGGTTGGGGTGGCGCTCGAGTTCTTCCAGGCGTGAAAAGAACTGGGCGCCAGCATCGACATCCCCACGCAGCATGACGACGAGCGGCTGACGCGGCCAGGCACTGGCACCGCCCCACGGTGTGTTCAGCGCGAGATCGTCGAGCAGTGCAGCGACCGACCAGGCGGCCTGGTCTGCGCGATCGATGGACGACCCTGCTGCAACCGCAGCGTCACGCCCCCGCACGAGCTCTTCGAGCAGGCGGGTGCGCAGATGCTCCGGATTTTCCGGCGGCAGCGCATTTTCAAGCTCGGGCGCGAATTCCAAAAGGGCAGAAAACGCATTGACCAGCATGTTCGGATGGGCACGCGACCGATTCAGTTGGGCTGCGGAAAAGGGCATCGGCGCGCGTGGCGTCGGCGTACCGACCATGCGAATCCGGGTACGCTCACGATCCTCCGACAAGCCGAAAGGATCGTCTTGGCTCATCGCGTCACCTGTTCACCGAATAGCAGTCGACCTGCGGCTCGCTCGGCAGCACGCCGGATACGCCGATGACGAATCCGGGTGCGTCGAGGAGAGAGGCCCAGTGCTCGCTTCTTTGATCAAGTTCAAGGCAAAGGCGATCGCCGTCATAAGGGATTTCGCGCGGCTGCGAGTGCAGCGGCTTCAACGGAATGCCCGGCAGGCGCGACTTCCAAAGGCCTTCGAATTCGCCGGCCGCACCGACGGTAGCTTGGTTGACGAATATCTTGCGTAGCGCTTCTTCCGACAGCTCTGAGCCAACGCGAATGACGATGCGGCTGGCGACAAGCAGTTTCGGGTTGTCGATGCGCACCTTCCAGACGTTGGTGGAATGGCGCATGACCGGGAGCGCTCGCGATTTTGGTTCGACGTAGCGCAGACTCAGGATCAGCGAACGCAACGTGTCGGCAAGCGCCGAGTAGGCCGGTCCCGGCGCCATGTGATCGTAGATCGGCAATTCGGCCAGGCGCCTCGAGTTTGAGCCGTAAGTCGCCATCGAGCCGGCGAGGCCGGCAAGCTCGAGGTAGAGATCGGCGGGGTGAAATATGTCCTGCGCCAGCATATGCGCCAGGCGCGGCCGCGCTGCATTGGCGAGATTGAGCATCAGCAAGTCTTCAACGCTGCGACCAGGACCGCCAAGCACCATCTTAGCATGCGCCTCTGCGATCTGATCGAGCCCGGTGATGACCTCTTGCAGAAGCTGGGCGTACCAATGGACGGCTCCAGTCGTGAGCGTAGGCGGCAGGAAGTTGTCGTCGATGGCAACGCCACCGTCGGCGCGCAGGCCGGTGATTTCGGTGATCGGCAGTGCCGTGTAGCCGCCGACCGATTTTCCGGGCGCAAGCAGCTGTGCCTGCGGTCGGGCGATCTCGATCTCCTCGGGGTCCGAACCGCCTTGCACCGAGTCTCGCACGGTGACGATGCGGCCGCGATAGCGCGCACCGCTGGCCTCGGCATGCGCGGGATCAAAGCCGATGCCGCCCGGCGGCTCTAGTGGTACGGCGATGAGCACCGGACCGCCGCCCATGTCCGCGGTAATGGCGAGCGGCTTTGGTGAGTCCATCGTGTCGGGAATGGCGAAAGGGGTGCCATCGGGGAAGATGCCGCGGGCAGAGAGCACCGCGACCTGTCCGGCCTCCAGCAAGGCCGGGTCGAGCGTCAGTGCGCGAAAGCCGAAGGTATGGAGCTGCCCGGCCAGAAGAGCGCCGCGTACCGTCGCTTCAAAGAAACGGTCCTGTTGCTGGAAGTGCTGGGTGCGGAGGAACAGCCCTTCGGACCACAGCACCCTGTTTGCGTCGGTCATGCGGCAACTCTTAGCATCGAGAACTCCGTTCTTCGTCCGCGTCAGGCGGAAATGCCTCCGCTGCCGAGCTTGACGGCGATCGTTACCGTCGAACCTGGCGAGACCGATTTCGTCGTTCGCCAGGTTCGACCTGTTGGTTCGCGAACAAGCGCGACAAAACCGAGCGCGGTCGCTTCCGGCTCAACGGTGATGGTCTTAGACGCCGCCTTACCGGGGCCGACGGCGAGCTGGTCGGAGCCGATGAGGTCGCCACCTAGCGCTGTGGCGGCATCACCTTGCAGGGCGAAATAGTCCGCGGAGTTGAACTTGCCCGTGCTTTTTAATCGCATGACCAGAACGGTAACCGGCCTGTCGCCGCCGCCGGGTCCGGGATTCATGCCGGCTTGACCGCTCACATTGACGGTGACCGTGGACGGTTTCGGCGGCCCGCTTTGGCAGGCGGTAACCAGTCCTGTCGCGCCGAGAGCAAGAATGAAGTCGCGCCGGTCGATCATGCGTCACTCCTCTTCATATGCGTTGCGGAAGTCGGCTCCGATCTCGCCCATGAAGCGCGTTTCGGCGCTTACGGCGATTTCGCGATGGCGTTTCTTGTACAGATCCCAAAGCTTGGCGCTACGGCCGCCCGCCAGCAGCGTCTCGAACGACGAACTCGATTTCAGCTCCTCTTCGAGCGCGATGGGATCGAAGCGATCGATCATGCGGCGAAGAGCGCCCTGCAGGCCGCGCCAAGCGCGAACATGGTGTTGGGCGAGGTCGCGGACTGCATCGGCAATGGCCGGCTCGCCGGCGAGAAAGCCGGGGCTGCGTTCAGCCAGGATGGTTGCCAGCACATCATCAACAGTCGGCAGGAATTTGAGCGGGTTGACCTCCGACGAGCCAACAATAGTCTGCTCGATGCGCGCATTGCCTTTTTCCTCGGCACGCTTGCGCAGGAGCTGCATCAGACCTTCGAGCATCAAGCGGTATTCGCGGCCGAATTTCTCCATCTCAACGATCGCGTCGCGGCCGGAGGTGTCGCTTTCGTCCAGGCCCAAGCCACGAAGGAAGGCTGCACGCAGGGCGCTGTCTGAAGGTGTCGCGGCCGGTGCGGCAACGGCGGCTGATTTTTGGCGTGCTCGCAGTGACGGCGGCGGTGGGGGAGGTGCATCGGGCCGGCGTGCCGGCAAATCCCAAGGAGCGGGCGAGGGGGGCTTGTCGACGGCTCTGTCGTACCTGTTTCCAGCCGGCCTTACCTCGGCAACAGGCGGCGGTGGTGGAACGGGTGCGAGGCCAAAATCATCGTCGAGCGATGAAGGTTGCTGGTCGATGGGTTCCGGCTTCGGCTTGGGAGGTGGGGTTTCCGCTGGAGCAAGGCCAAATGGATCAGCAAAGGCGGACATTCCATTTTGACCGTCATCGCCGTGTCCAGTCGAAACTGGGGTTGCCACCGGATCGAGACTGAACGGATCGTCGAAGGCCGGCGAATTGCGCTCTGAGCCTCCGGCACGCTCGTAGGCACGAAATGCTCCAGGTTCAGGATGCTCGAACGGGTTCGGAAGATCGGAGGGGCGCGGGCGTTGAGGCTCCTCGTTGGTCTTGACCGAGAAGAAATCATCGCCACCCAAGCCGATCGATGCGCGCGATGCCGGTGGCACGGGTTGAGGTGTCGATGTCCTGGAAGGCGATGATTTCGGCGCCGACGATTGGGCCCCTGGCTGCAGCTCGACCCAGACGACATAGTCGCCCAACCTTAGCCGCATTCCATTGTGCAGCCGTGCCGAATTGCCTAATCCAAGCGGGCTGCCGGCGTCGTCTATGAATAGTCCGCTGCTCGAGGTATCGGTGACGATATAGCCACCCTGTTCCGCCGTGATCTTGCAGTGAGCGCGTGACACGAACATGTCGGGGTCGTCGATCTGCCAGTCCGCATCGGGACTGCGACCGATCACCAGTTCACCCTTGTCCAGCCGAGTCTGGCGCACTGCCTGCGCGCGCGGTCCCTGCTCAAGCGTGAGGAGCAAACTCATGCCCCGACTCCCGCCATTTCTGGCCGCCAACCGACGATCGTCCRCAGGCGCATATCCTCAGCATCGTCCCTTTCCGCAGGGGGCGCAAGCCAGGCCGTTCGGCCGAGCTGAGCAGCGCCGATCCGAGCCGGCGGCACCTCTGCGCGGGCCAGCACGATCCTGAGATCGACGTCGAGCAACTCGCCGATCAGGTCGCGGATGGCGCGCTTCAAAACAGGTAGCCGTTTGCTACCGGGAAGGAACGTTTTGTAGGTCTCGAAATCGAGCGGACCGATGCGCAACTCGACCCTGTTCTGGCGGCTGAAGCTGCGGGGCCCGATGGTTGCACTTCTGCCCAGCGAAGCGCTGGCTTGACCGAGCCTCGTCTGCAGGGCGGCTGGTATCTCCAGCCACGAAGCGACGAACTCCTTCAATCGGACTTGCACGTTGAAAACTTCGGCGACGAACAAAGTGAGCCGTTCTGGCCCATCGACCTGGTCGGCAAGTGCCGCAGCCTGCCGCAGCTTCACTGTATCGAGATCGGTGTTCTCCGCATTTTTCGTATCGGGAAGGCCGATGCCAGCCATGGCCTCGAGCATCGAGCGGATGCGGCCACCGACGGCACGCTCGACCTGCACGCCCGGATGTGCATCGGCCCAGGCGCGATAGAACAAGGCGATCATGCGGTGCTGGAGGATGTTGACGAAATCGACGAAGGTCGTGTCGCTGGTCTGATGCGCATCGGCACCAGCAAACCAGCGCTGCGACAGGCGATCGAGCACCCAGCGCGTCAGATGTAGCGGCAGCGGCCCCTCGGGGCCAAGCAAGCCCAGATTGGCGACGGTGACGCGCGGGGCGTTCTTGTCTGTGGCCTCCTCGAACTTGACAACATCCTGGGTCGAAAAGCCCAGGCGCACATGCTGCCCGAGCCGCGCCGGCTCACGGTCCGGGCGCCCCGAATGACCGAACAGACCGTTGCCCCGGTTTTCAAGCTGGCGAAGCAGCTCGAAGAAGTCGTAGCTCTCCGTCAGCCTGTTGCGTGCTGCTATATCAGGAAGCGGTTGCCGGGCGTCATCGGCCATGGCACGTCCTCCTGCTTCTGGAGAAGCCGCGTGCGGGTGCGCACGAAGCCGTTGATACCGGCGTGGCGGGCAAACAACCGCGCCAGCAGGGCGGAAAGCAGCAACGAGCTTTGACCCGATAGCACTGATTGGTCGATATGGAGCATCACTTCGGTGCCGCGGCCGAAGCAGATCGGCCCTGGTATCGCCAGTCTCTCGATCACTGGTTGGGAGTCAATGCGGACAATCGAGCGGACATGGCGAGTTATCCCCGGGTCGCCGCGATCGGCATAGAGGTCGAGCAGTGCGTGCAGCGGATCGACGCCGCGGCCCTCCTTGGCAAGGCTAAGGAAATTGAGCGCGAGTTGCGCCACCAGCCGCCAGGCGAGTTCATCGGCACGGGATTCCGCATCGGCACCGGCGGGCAGCGTGGCTGGAATGGATGGCTGGGGCGCTCGCAACGCGCCAAGCAATCTCACCGCTTCGACGGGGTCGCCGCTTTCCAGCGTGAGCGTCGGATTGTCGTCGAGGATCGGCAGGTCGCGGTTGGTGCAAAGAGCGGTAACTTCGATGCGCTTGAGCGGACGCCCCGTGGAGGTGCCGGCCGGCCGTGAGATCGCCAGAAAGACGTCGTCGCCGGTGTAAGAGGTTCGGGTCACGCCCTCGCGCCGCTCGTCCTCGGTCGCGCGTCGCGGGCGGCGTTCGGTCGAGTAGACCCATCCATTGCCCCTGTTCTGCCCAAGGCTGAAGAGGGCGGGTATCTCTGCGTCGGCCCCTTCGGCCTCGGCGTCCTCGACATGGGTCACCCGAAAGATTTCGAAATCCCTAGGCCGTGTGCGGTCGGCGTAAAGCACCTGTCGCGTTTTGCGGGCATCGAGTTCGATGACGTTGCATTCGCGCTCGAACAAATTGATCAGCGGCGTCGCAAACAGTTCGAAATCGGTTGGGGAAAGGTCGGCGAGTTCGGGTACGGCGCGCCGCAGCAGGAAGACGATTTCGAGCCCTGCCTCGCAGCTGCGCACGACAGGCTGCAGCCCCTGAACGCGCGCATAATGGAAACGCTCGGGCATCATGAAATATTCGCGCAGCAGCCGATAGCCCTCGAAGGTCGGGCGTGTCCGCGGCATCAATGCTTCAGAGTCGCTGATCCCGATCATCTCGGGCATTGRCAGGGGGACGAGCTTGCCCGACTTGCTGTCCTCACGAGCGCCCATTGCCGTGCAGACGCCAAAGATGGTGTCGAACAGCAGTGCTGCTTTCGTGCGCCCGGCAAAATGCAATTCGAGCCGGTCGAGAGCCAATTCGCTCAGTTTGCCCTTGCCGGTCCGGGCGATGGTAATGCGCAGCGCTGCTTCACAAACCGCTGCGCTGATCGGTGCAATGCTGGCGGCGGCAAGCGCACTGCGGTCCTGGTAGTAGCCGACGGAGGCGATCTCGATCGGCCACAAGGTAACATCCTGAGCCGTAGTGAAGGTGCAGCGTGTCGACAGGCCAGGCTGCAGGCTGGCCACCAGGCGGGTGCCGCGCTTGACGACGTGGCCGGCGTTCATCGTTTGAACCTGCTGGCTGGGCTTCAGCACTGCCACGGTCGTCGCAGGTGCAGGCGTAAGCAGGTCGGGATAGAGAACTTCAAGAACGCTGCGTGCAAACCTCGATCGCTCGGCATCGACCTTCAGCCTGGTCCGTGCGGCAAGGAAAGCGACACCGTCGAGTAGCCGCTCGACATACGGGTCAGGGCAGGGGGCGGTGTCGAGCGATAGGTTGCGCGCGACAGCTGGATGCATGTCGGCGAACTCCGCCGCAAGCGTGCGGATGTGGGTCAGTTCCTCCTCGTAATACTCCAGGAAGATCCGATCCATATTCAGGCTTCCTTGAAATCGGTCCGCGCCATACCGTTGTCGAGATTTATTGTGGTGCGCAGCCGCAATCGTTCAGGCGTCGGCGTCATGATCAGCACGGCGTCGATCTCGATCTTGAGCCCGGTGGTCTTGTCGCCAAGGTTGACTGTCACCTTTGTCGCGCTTTCCTTGAGCCGCGGTTCGAAATTGGCCAGCACCAGACGTATCTCGCGCGCCAGGACTTCACGATCAAAGTCGCGAGACGACCGGCCGGAGAATGACGGCACGCCGTAATTGACGACGCTTCGGCGCACTTCGGGGAAATCTGCGAGATCGGGCGGGTCATCGACCGCCTGTTCGGCCTCTCTGTCGGAAATCATTGGCGTCGCTTCGAAGCGCTCAGTGTTGAACAGCGCCTCGATGTCACGCCGCACAGCCTCCCGCAGCACGTGCGCCGAGACCACGACGCCCCGGCTCTCAAGTTCGGTGCGTTGTCTGTTCTGAAAACTGAGCCGGTGCAAGCGCCGCTTCTGATCGGGCGTCAGTTCAAGGTCCGAGTCTATAATCCGGGGGGCTCCTCCAAGAAAGCCGTCGAGACGTTCTTCACCCAACTCCTCCAGCAGCAGGTGCCGAAGCCCATCGATCTCCGAATTCAGTCCCGGCAAATCATTGACGAGGCGATCCCAAAGGGAAGGCTGGACCGCCTCGCGTTTCGCCCGCGGACTGCCGGTCGCCGCGATTTCGGCGCCGTTGCGCCGTACCTGCCCGTCACTTGCCGACATGGACATCCATTTCGACCTCGTCCTTGTCGTCATAGTTGAATTTGATCTTCTTGTAGGCGAAGCCTACCCGCTCCTCGATCAAGTCCTGTTCATCCAGGCTCGGTTTCATGTCGTATTGAACGACCGAGGCATCCGACAGGGTGACCACAAGATAGTCGCTGGTCTCGCCATCGATGGTGCGGCGCGCCGAGAACACCACTTCGTCCAGTGGCTTGTTGTCAAAGAGGGCTTTCTTCAGATACGGAGAGGATTTGTCGTAATTCTTGATGAACTTAATCATGCCCAATGCAACGCGACCTCTTCGCGACAGCGAATTTGGGTCGTGCGGCGCAACCATGTCGAACTCCACTCCATGAATCTCAATCTCATCTTCGTGGCCGTCGCGAACGCTTGGGCCGGTGATATCAGGAACCTTCAAAAACCCATCTATTTTTGTTTTTGCTTCGTCTGGCATCGTCTCTCTCCATTGTACGAAGACAAATCAAGACTTCACTGACGGCAATTCCGACACGAGCCGGAGCGACGCATTTATTCCCTCCAGTTGGTAATGCGGGCGCAGGTAAAAGCGGGCGTTGTAGTAACCAGGTCGACCCTCGACACTGTCGACCTGGACCTCGGCCGCCGCGAGCGGACGCTTGGCACGCGCCTTGTCGTCGGCGAAGGCCGGATTGGCGAGCACGTAGCGGTTGATCCACTCGGTCAACCAGATCTGCATGTCGGAGCGTTCCTTGAATGAGCCGACCTTGTCGCGGGCGATCGCCTTGAGGTAGTGGGCGAACCGGGACACCGGAAACAGGTAGGGCAGGTTGGCGCTCAGCCGTTCGTTGGACTGTGCGTCGGGATCGACCAGCCGCCCGGCCCGGGTTTCGTCGTCCTGCAGCGAATGGGCGCCGATGAACGCCGCTAGATCGGTGTTCTTGCGGTGCAGGATCGGCATTAGGCCGAGCTTTGCCAGTTCCGCCTCGCGCCGGTCGTCGATGGCGACTTCGGTCGGGCACTTCATTGCCACCGACCCGTCGTCGGTCGGGAAACTGTGCACCGGCAGGTTGATCACCGTGCCGCCGTTCTCGACGCCGCGGATCTGCGTTCCCCAGCCGAACAGCTTGTGGCTGCGGTTGATGTTGACGCCCATCGGGAAGGCGGCGTTCATCCAGATGTATTTGTGGTGGTCGCCCTGCACTTCCTCCTCGAAGGCGAAGCTTTTGACCGGAACAGTATCGGCGCCATAGGGCAGCCGCGCCAGAACGCGTGGCATGGCAAGGCCGATGTAGCGCGCATCCTCGCTCTCGCGCAGCGATTGCCACGACGCATAGGCCGGGTTGGACACGATCTGCTGCAGATCTTGCGGATTGGGCAGTTCCTGCCAGCTGTCCATGCGGAACAGGCGTGGCGAGGCAGCCGCGATGAACGGCGTATGTGCAGAGGCGCAGACGCCGGAAATGTTGCGCAAAAGTCCAACGTCGCGCGGGTGGTTGGAGAACTCGTAGGCGCCGATCAGGCAGCCGAACGGCTCGCCGCCGAACATCGAGTATTCGTCGGTGTAGACCTTCTTGAATACCGGGCTTTGGTCCCACATCTGGCCTTCATAGTCTTCGAGCGTATCAGCCAGCTGCTCCTTGGAGATGTTCATCACCCGGATCTTCAGTTTCTGGTCCGTCTCGGTGTTGTTGATGAGGTACCAGAGGCCACGCCAGGTACCCTCCATCTCCCGGACTTCCGGGGCGTGTAGGATCTCGTTGAGCTGGACGGTCAGCATCTTGTCGATGCCAGATATCAGCGACTTGATCGACTTGATCGCATTCGACGAGATGCTGGTGGTGTCGGAGCGCGACTGGGCGGCAAGGGCGAGATTACGAACGAGCTGCTGGAGCTTCTCGCTGTCGTCCTTCTTGACCTTGAAATCTTTCTCCAAAAGTTCGCTGAATTCGCCGAGATCGATGGCCTCTGCCTCGGCAACAGTTGGGCTTTTTTGCTGTTCGGCCATGGCTTTATTCCTCGACCTTGTCGCTGTCGGAGAGCGCCTGACTGGCGATCTGGCCGAGAAGCGGCTCGTTGTTCAGCAATTGCGCGATGCGCTTTTCTGCGTCGGCCCGACCGTCCATGAAGCCCAGCAACTCCTCGAGCTGACGGCGCATCTTGAGGATTTCGGCCAGTTGCGGCACTTGCTCGGCGATCTTGTCAGGCGCGAAATCGCCCATCTTGGAGAATGTGAGGTCGACCGCCAGCTCTTCTTCGCGCTCTGCGCCTTCAGCCTGGGGCAATGTGTTCTTCACCCGCGCCTTCACGCGGGGGCCAAGCGCTTCCATGAAGCGCGGAAACCTGTTGGCGTCGGTCTCTACAAAGGTGCGGTCCAACACCGTCTTTTGAGCTTCTTTGGTCTGCGATGCGCCGGCGAGGTCGGCCATCACGCCCATCACGAAGGGCAGTTCGATCGTCGTCGGGCTGCCGTAGGTCTCAACGTCATAAGCGATCTGCACGCGCGGTGCGCGATTTCGCTCGATGACCTTTGCTTTGCTTTCC